>JAIBAQ010000190.1 GCA_019695095.1 Candidatus Hydrogenedentota bacterium | reverse complement strand
GTCATCGCGTCGGTTCATAGCAAGCTCAGCATGAGCGAGGCCGAAGCGACCGAGCGGGTGATTAGAGCGATCGAGAATCCCTATTGCCGCATACTCGGGCATCCGACGGGGCGCTTGTTGCTGATGCGCGAAGGGTACTCGCTCAATTACGAGAAAGTGATGGATGCGTGCGTGGCCAATCGTGTGGCGCTTGAGATCAACGCCAATCCAAACCGTTTGGACGTCGATTGGCGTCACATACGGCGCGGCCGCGATCGAGGGGTAATGTTCTCGATCGGTCCCGATGCGCACGGGGTGGATGGCATCGACGACGTGGATTACGGCGTGGGCATTGCTCGCAAGGGCTGGCTTGGACCGGAGCATGTGTTGAACTGCATGGATTCGGATGCGCTTTTGGCGTGGTGCAGTGGATAAGTCGGGAGTTGGGCATGGCAAAGGCGATTAAGCAGACCCTGACCGCGAATCGTGAACGCGCGGTCGAGATATTCAAGCGGCTGGAAAAGGACTATCCCGACGCGCAGTGTTCGCTCGATTTTGTTGATCCGCTTCAACTCATGATCTCGACGATACTTGCCGCCCAATGTACGGACGAGCGCGTGAACATTGTTACAAAGGACCTATTCAAGAAGTATCGATGCCCGCAGGACTATGCAAGCGCTCCGGAAGGGGAATTGGAGAAGGCCATCCATTCCTGCGGTTTCTACCGGCAGAAGGCGAAGAGTATCCGCAGCGCGTGCCGAACAATCATCGAACGTTTTGGCGGCAAGGTTCCGGGGACAATGGAGGAATTGCTTCAACTGGACGGTGTAGGCCGCAAGACGGCCAATGTGATCCTTGGAGAATGCTTCAATACGCAAGGGATCATCGTCGACACGCATTGCACACGGCTCAGCCAACGATTGGGGTTAACCAAACACGCCGATCCCGCCAAGATTGAGCAGGACCTTATGAAAGTTGTGCCGAACGAGAATTGGACGATGTTCTCGCACTATCTTGTCTTTCACGGGAGGGCAGTATGTTCTGCCCGCGCGCCCAAGTGTTCAGAATGCAGCGTCAGCGAGTTGTGTCCGTTTTCGTGCAGCGCGCAAGGCAAGAAGATTAGAAGGTGATAAGACGTTCACGTTCCAGTTCGGGTAGAGTTTCCGGATCGGCCAACTATTGCTCTTTGAGTGAATCCAGGATTTGGCCCCGTATTGGCTTCGGTTTCATATAGTATGTGAATATTTTCCCCTGTCCTTTCAGTTCGATTTCGCCTCTAGGCTCAAAATCAAAACTGCCCGAAAGCAAACGGCATATGCTCTCTGAAACGTGAACCCGTCCGGGTTGGCCCGTTGATTCAAGTCGTTGAGCAAGATTCACGGTATCTCCCCAAACGTCATAGGCGAATTTCTTCTGTCCGATCACCCCTGCTACAACTGGACCCGCATGCATGCCAATTCTTATCTCGAGAGGCCTGCCGTCGGGATAGCTGAGCTGATTTGCGGCGCCAACCAGAGCTTGCGCGAACTCGGCCAGATTACAGATAACGGGGGTCTTGATATCGGGAATGCTTGAGCAAACCATATAGGCGTCACCAATCGTCTTGATCTTCTCGACCCCGTAAATCTCACACAAATCATCAAAACGTGAGAACACATCTCGCAGGAATTGGGCCACGATCTCCGACGGATACTCACGGGCAATACTTGTGAAGCTGACAATGTCGGCAAAAAGGATGCCAACGTTGTGCAGTTCCTCGACTGGATTGATCTGACCTGCCTTGATGCGATTGATAATTCTCGCAGGCATAACATTGAGCAGCAGAGAGTCTGAAGTCTCTTTTTCTTTGAACAATTGTTCGTAGGCGTGGCTCTTTTCTATGACCACAGAGAGTTGCCCCGCAATGAGCTTGAAGATTTCGGAATGCTGATTCTCATACGTCTTCGTTTGCCGGCTGGAAAAGAAGATGACTCCGATGGGTCTTCCGGCCGCAACCAACGGACATGTCAGGCTTGAGCGGATTCCTTCGGCGACCAGGAGGCTGGTAGACTTGGAATCAGGGTGGCTATCGAGATACTCCGCCAGATCGTTGATGATTCTTGGCTCCCCCGTCTCGATGATGCGCTGAAGACTGCTTCCCCGTACTTGAGCCGAGTAACCCAGCGAGACCTGTGTTTGCTCGTAATCTGACCTTACCCAGCGACTGGTCAAGACCTCGCCATTTTGTTCGAGCAGAGCTACGCCAATGCGGTCGTAAGGGATCACTGTCCGGAACGACTCGTACAGTTTTTCCAGGACTTCATCTACAAGCAATCCCTTATTGATTTCGTGCGTGAGCTGCAGCAGCGCTTGTAGACCTTCGATTCTCATGCCGACGTACTTGGAGAGCCCCTGCATGGCGTGGGCAATCTTACCGATTTCGCTCTCGTCCAAGAGACTCTTCTCAATTCGAAAGGTTGGATTCGCTGGGGGAGAAGCAGGATCTGCGTGAAGCGTTTCGCCCACTTGAGAACTCAACTGAACGATATAGTTCAACAATTTGCTTAGCTTAAGGGCGCGTTCTTTTTGTGAACGCTCTGCACGGACAACTCTGTCCGACACGTATCCGAAACCGGCCAGCAGGAAAGTGACAAGCAGCCGCATCCAGGCTTCATTGGCGTCGTTCTCGCAGAAAAAAGTCTGGCGAAATGTCCCATCTTCGAAGACATAGGCGTGGATGGCTGACTCGAGAACCCAATAGCCGCAACCAAGCAATAGTCCTGTCGAGAAAAGGCGCGAGAAACGGACACTCATATAGGGGTAGTCCTGCTAACAAAAAGTGCTGGTTGCTGCACCGCCGGTAGTGTGTCCGATACTGCCCTGGACGCTCACGCAGCGATCATCATGTCGACTCGAACCATAACGGGGCGCACTTCAGGGAAATCGTCTTTGTTGGCCGAACGCGCGACAAAGACAAAGAAATCATAGGCTCACCGAATTGTGCAGTCAATACATGCGTTGCAGCATTGTTCTTGACTCACACATTGGATTTGCTCGTGCATTCTGCCATCATCCCCGGAGAAACACGTAGTGAAGGCCGGAATAGCAAACACAAGAATCAACGGTTGAGGAAATGAATAGAAATAGTCGAGTATTTCGTGTTCCTCTCTCCCCGATATTCGCCGCACTTTATGTGGCCTTTGCCCTGATTTCGTGCACGCTCATCGATCAAGGCGTTCGCTGGCCGTTTCGGTGGAACTCACTGATTTGGCAGCCGTTCCCATCGCCATTCAATGGGTTTGAGATGAACAAGGCTCTACCGTGGTTGGTGATTCCGTTCCTTCTCAGCATACCCACCATGGATTGGGGTTACCTGGGGTTCAAGAGATGGAAGCGCAGGGACACCTACCTGCTGCTGGGCTTGGCAGGTGTATGTCTGCTAGCGGTCCTGCTGGTGCCGTTGATACCTAGCCTGAAGGCTTGGTATCCAGGAGCAGCGGAGCAACCCATCGAATTGCGCTGGAAGATTGTCCTGTTTCAGTTGGCTTGGATCGCATCGTGGTTGCCTGGATGGGAGTTCCTGCACCGGTATTTCCTGTTGCGCCCATTTCAGGAGCGCTTTGCGCGGTTTGGGTGGCTGATTGTGCCGGTATCGGAGGGCCTGTTCCACTTGCAGAAACACTGGCTGGAGATGGCCGGTATGGTGGCGATATCCCTTTTGTTGACACGATGGGCCGCGCAGCGGCGAAACATGATGTTGCCCTTCTTGGCGCACTTAATCGTAGAAGTGGAGTTGGTGATTGTGCGGCTCTTCTACTGAGTCTCTTAGCGCAATGCCAAATGCGCATTGTGCCTGCTGGAGAAGAAACTCGGTGAGAAGAAATCCTGGTTGCTTGGTGGCCAGACTGTCATCCCGAGTCCGCCCAAGGCGGACGAGGCATCTGGCTCAAGAACGCATCTTCCTGATGCCAGATGCTTCGCTCCGCTCGGCATGACAATCGATGCGATCTCCGAGTAATTGTCATCCTGAGCGAAGCGAAGGATCTGGCTTAAGAACAATTCCATGTAGTGCGCGGCCCCGGTAGCGCCGCGATCGCCGAGCGCGGCGTGGTGTATGCCGCAGGCTGCAAGTTATGCAGATGCTGGCGGACAAGGGAGCCGTGCCGCTGATTGGATTCATTCATCGGAGTTCATCGGTGTGAATCGGTGGTTGAGTCACTTTGGTTTCGGCTATGCCGCGCCAGGCTGTTGTGCTCTTGCGCCGTGCGGCGCGCAGGAGCAAGAGGCGGTGTGAGTAATGGATGAGAGCACACGCTGTCCGATGACGAGCAATGGTCGTCACCCTGCTCGTTCTGTCTTTCATCAAAACCCGCGCTGGCGCGGTCCCCCGCTCAGCATGACGATTGATGCGTTCTCCGAGTAATTGTCATCCTGAGCGAAGCGAAGGATCTGGCTTCGGAATGGATCTTTCTGATGCCAGATGCTTCGCTCCGCTCAGCATGACATACCAAAGCGAGGTCCAAGTGTAGTCTTGATGAGAACGTTTCTTGGAAGTGCAGACCTCACGCTACGACGCACACGAAACCCGCGCACGGTCATTCCTCGATGGGCGTAAGCGTGATGAAGATGTCGTTTCCCTCCACCTTCAGTCCGTAGCGGCGGAGCCGCGTGGAATCATGTGTGAGGCAGTCGCCCGTACGTATGTTGTAGACCCAGTGATGGCGCGGACAGGTGACGATATCGCCTTCGAACGCACCCGTCGTCAGGTCCCAATTCTGGTGTTTGCAGCTAATCTCCGTTGCGAAGAATGTACCATCGGGGTCTTTGAAGACGGCAACATTGCGTGCCAATAATTTGAACTTTTTGAAACGAATCTCGTCGAAATCGGTAACTTTAGCGATTTTTACAAATTGCATAACGGGGAAGCTCTACTCCATGGTGCCCGGGGCCAATTGCGCACGTCCAAAGGTGCTGCTATCATACGCGAAAATGTCCGGGAAGCAAGGCCTAGATAGATGACAGATCCTGACAAAAAACGTGGCGACACGACCAAACTCATTTTGCCCGAGGAATTGGCGCAACTGCGCGCCATGCACAGCCAACACAAACGGGTCAGTCTCATCGTGCTGTCCGGGTGGCAGATCGGGCGTGAATTCGTCATTGATTCCCCAGAAATCACCATCGGGAGATCCGTTGACGCGGAAGTCTCGATTAACTTGCCGTCGGTCTCGCGCCAGCACGCTCGAATACGCTTTGTTACGGCGGAAGCCGACTCCTACTTTCACTTGGTCGACCTGAAGAGCATGAATGGCACCAGCGTCAACAACGAAGAGGTCCGGGAGGCGCGCCTCCAGAGCGGCGACAAGATTCAGATTGGGGACGTGGTCGTGAAGTTCCTGATTCAAGATCCCTTGGACGCCAAGTTTCACGAGGAAGTGCACCGCCGGATTCACTACAACCAGCTAACTGGCCTGTTGACCCTTGAGTCGTTCAAGCCACAACTGGCTGATGAGATCGCCAAAGCAAAGCCCGGCGCGCGGTTTACCGTGGCCATGACGGACCTTGATGGCCTCAAGAAAGTGAACGACACGTACGGGCACCCCATGGGGAGTCTGGTGATTCAGACTATGGGGCAGACGATTCGTGAACTGCTGCGTCCGCGCGACCGCGCCGGACTGTACGGCGGCGACGAGGCCATCTTCATGTACCCCGATACACCTCTGGACGAGGCCGTAGACATTGCGGAACGGTTGCGAACTGCGATTGCCGCGATGCCCCTGAGCCATGAAGGCCAGTCTCTCGGGGTAACGATCAGTCAAGGGTTGGCAGAATGGCCCACACATGGCCAAACGATGGAGCAGATAATCGCTGCGGCCGATGGCGCCCTGTATGCCGCCAAGGGGGCAGGACGAAATTGTGTCCGCGTGGCGGGCGGCGAGTAGCATGCGGCCAATCGTGACGCTCCTGACTGATTTCGGTACAAAGGATCCGTACGTCGCTTCCATGAAAGGCGTTATCTTGTCGCGTTGTGCGGACGTTTCAATTGTCGATTTGTCTCACGAAATACCTCCGCAAGATGTATTCGAAGGCGCACTGTTCTTGGCTGAAGCTGCGTCCTACTTCCCCCCGGGCACCGTTCATTGCGTCGTTGTGGACCCTGGCGTGGGAACCGCTCGGCTTCCAATCGCCCTGGAAGTCGGGGGGCACAAATGCGTGGCACCGGACAACGGCGTGCTGTCCTTGCTGTCTCGTAAGCATTCCATATCCGAGGCGCGCATGATCGCGAACAGGGAGTTTATGTTGGAGTCTATTTCGGCTACGTTCCACGGGCGCGACATCTTTGCGCCCGCTGCGGCCGCATTGGCCGCCGGCAATCCGCTCGGCAGCATGGGCGATCGCGTGGCCACCATGACCATGCTGGACGTACCGCGGGCGAGAAAAGAGGACGGCGGCAGACTTGTGGGCGTCGTCATGCACATTGACCGATTCGGCAATGCCATCACGAACATTCTCCGTGAAGATGTGGGCATGGCACAGGCCACGGATATCCGAACCGGCCATGTACGCCTTGCAGGCATCTCGGAGACCTACGCTGACGTTGAAACCGGCCAGGCCGTCGCACTGTTCGGAAGTTCTGACTATCTCGAGATTGCCGTGAACTGCGGCAATGCTCATACCCAGTTGGGATTATCCCGTGGTAATCGCGTCGAAGTACGGTTCTGAGATTATGAAAAGCATCGCAATTACTCCCAAGACTTCGTTGGACGCAACGGTCTCCATTCCTGGATCAAAGAGTTGTTCCGCACGGGCATTGGTGATGGCGGGATTGACTCGCGGCCAGACCGTTCTCCTGGAACCGGCGGATTGCGACGACACCGATTACATGATTGGCGGTTTGCAGGGTCTGGGGGTTCCTGTGACGCGGGAGTCTGGCGCATTGCGCGTTGACGGGCGTCCGTTTGCTCCACCGGCCTCTCCCCTCTTCCTCGGGAATTCTGGTACTGCGGTGCGTTTCCTTGCCGCAGCCTGCGCGACATTGAATGGGAGCGCAACCTTGGACGGCACGGAGCGTATGCGGGAGCGTCCCATCCTGGATTTGGTGGACGCGTTGCGCGCATGGGGCGTCAATGCCGACACGGATACCGCGTGCCCTCCAATAACCGTGCAGGGTACGGGGCAGTTTGGCGGGACTACCCACGTGCGCGGGGGGGCGAGCAGCCAGTATTTGACGGGACTGTTACTCGTGGCTCCATATGCGACGACGGATGTCGTCATTCGGATCGATGGGGAGCTTGTCTCTAAGCCGTATGTCGACCTCACGCTGGCGATGATGAAAGAACGGGGCGTGCACGCGGAGAATAAGTCGTACTCGGAATTCCGCGTGAAGTCGGGACAAGAATACCGGCCCGGCACCTACGCCATAGAGGCGGATGCGTCGGGGGCGTCGTATTTCCTGGCTGCTGCTGCCATTGCGGGAGGGCGCGTGCGCGTGACGAACCTGACGAGCCGCTCGCATCAAGGCGATGCGCAATTTGCGTTTGTGCTTGAGCAAATGGGGTGCGCGGTTGATGAAGGTCCGGATTGGATTGAAGTTCGGTCTGACAAAGCCCTGAAGGCTATCGATATCGATCTCAATGCGATGCCGGACATGGCGCAGACGCTTGCAGTCACTTCGCTGTTCGCGGACGGCACCACCCACATACGCAATGTCGCGAATCTTCGCATTAAAGAGACGGACCGCATTTCTGCTACTGCGACAGAACTCCGCAAGTTGGGGGCGATTGTGGAAGAACATGCGGACGGTCTCTCGATCACGCCCGGCGAATCGCTTCGCGGCGCGGCCATCGACACCTATGATGATCATCGTATGGCGATGAGTTTTGCGATGGCCGGGCTACGCATCCCCGGAGTAGTGATTAACGAGCCTGGCTGCGTCTCCAAAACCTTCCCCGATTTCTTCTCGCGCTTCGGATCGCTCTGAGGCATTCGGATGCAGGCCGGTCCCGTCGCCGCTTTTTTTCGTGCCTTCTGTTAGGGTTGTGTTATACTTCGGTCAGGCCCAGGTAGCCGGCAATTTGCGCTTGCGCAAATTGGTCACGTGTTGGACCTTGAGGTTATGTCATGAGGATTTCTCGCGAACACACTCTGTTTGCGGAGAGCTGCGCTATTTCTCGCTACACGTTTCGCAAACGCACTGGTTGCGAGACGGGTCTGTGTGTGTTCGTCAGAAATCCGGGATAGGGACCACTCCAATCAACCGGAATCGGCTCATTGAGCCGGCTTCTAGGGAGGGCACGCCCATGCACCAGCGCAAAACGGGCACTTCAGATGCCTGGCACTACACCATGACCCTCACCGAAACGTCCTCCTGGCGGGAGGCGGACCAAACCCAGAAACGGGAGCTCCTGGAGGATTTAGCGGAGAGGGTCATGGGGCAGGCCATCGAACAGGGCCGCAACCGCTTTGTGATCCATGATATGGACGGCGGCGTGGTAGCGACCGGTAAGCTGAAGCCTGGCGATATCACGGAAATGCTGGACTTGTACCGCAGCCAAGATAGGTCGAACTAGAGACCAGGCTGCGGATTCTGTTTTTCAGGGGAACGCGGGCGCGATTCGTCCGTCACGCGTTAGTCTGCCCTGGGTTCCGGTCCTTCCCATTCGGGGCGAATGGTGAAAACCGGGCACCGGGCGAGGCGGACGACTTTTTCCGCAACGCTTCCGAAGAGGATATGCCCAATGCCTGAGCGGCCGTGGGTGGGCATGACGATCAAATCCAACGGCAGTTTTTCCACCAAACGGCAAATCTCGCGGTGTGGCACGCCGGTCACGCTGGCAATCTCCACCTCCACTCCTTCGATGCTGTTTTTCATTCGATCCAGCGCGTCGCGCGCAGTCGCTTCCATTGTAGTGCCGATGGTTAGCGCGGCATCCGGCATGAATTCCGGCAGCGCCACAGAAAGTTCATTGGCGTGGAAGAGTACGAGCTTTGCCTGAAACTCCCTGCAGAGCGAAACCGCAAACGGCAGCGCTTTTTCAGCGAAGGGGGAAAAGTCGGTTGGAAATAGAATGCGCTGGATGTTGAGAGACAGGTCTTCATCGCTCACAAACTCATGCTCAGGGTGTTTGATGCAGAGCACGGGGACCGGAGACTGGCGCACAACCTTTTCGGCGACGCTCCCGAAAACCATGTGATCGAAACCAGAGCGCCCGTGAGTCGCCAGGACGACGAGGTTGCTTCCATGATCCCGCACGTGGTTGAGGATCTCGTCGTGGGGCTTGCCGACGACTGTGAAACTTGCCCCTTTCACCCCCTCTTGCTCGGCTGTCTGAGTGAGCAATGCTAGACGGCTCTCCGCATGTTCCTTCATGGACTCAACGAGGGCGTCGGCATCGCCCTTGGTCAACCACAAACCGTGCGCGTGGCCTCCCGATACCAGGGCCTCGTCAATCACGTGCAGGAAGTGCACGCGACCTTCATAGGTCTTGGCCATGGCCAAGGCATATTTCATGGCATGGAGTGCGTAGGGGGAGAAATCCGTGGGAAGCAGGATGCAGCTCTTACGAAACATAATCCCCTCTTCCTTCCGCCGTCGGCGGCCCGCAGGTGTTGCCGGTCAACTTCTGAAACCGATCAACTTTTGAACAGGGTAATGCAAATGCAGCAATTCGCTCTCAATTCAATGATACGACCGTGCCGTGGATTGCGCAACTGTTGTTGATGGATTCATTTGCGACGAGGAACCCGGCGCCCAATCCCAGTGCCTTCAACATGGACTCTGGCTACGAAGGCTTGCGGGCAATCCAGTCGATGGCGCCGGCGACACGCGCCCATTCGTCCACGAAACGCTCCTCGGACTTTCCCTTCATAGAACGCGCGAGTCTGCGTAGTTTGTATTGCATTCGATAGGCTGCGTTAAGGCCCCGAGCCACATACTTGAATGCGCGAAACGGTCCTCGGAAAGCGAGCAATGCGGCGGCATCGAACTCGCTATATCCACGGCTCGGCCATACGTACTCAGGGCGGAATCCACTCAGCGTGAGAAGCTCGATGACCCCGTTGGCCGACATGTGAAAGAAACTGTCCGCATGCCAGGGTTCGAGAAATGCCACGTTACCCAGGAAATACCCCCCCGGTTTGAGGACGCGATTCATTTCCTGAAAAGCCAGGTGTGGGCAGGCCAGGTGCTCGGTCACGGCCGCGCAGTACACAATGTCGAACTGCTCATCGGCAACCGGGAAGAAATGGGCGTCGGACAGGAAATGCGGTCCGCCGCAAGCGCGCATGAGTTCAGAATCTGCGGGCCGATAAATGTCCGTTCCGAAATACACAAAACCCGCTTTGGCAAACCAAGGCCGGTTTCGGCCTTCCGAACAGCCCACTTCAAGAAGCCGGGTTCCTCGCGGGGCGTCGGCGAGAACTTTGGCATGCGCCGGATCCATATGGTGGGGTAGATCTTCCCCACTCTCAAGCAGCGGAGGCTCGCGGAACGCCTTTTGAAAGGACGCCGTGTCCACGCGGCTGCGGGAGGAGACAAACTCAAATTGTACTGTGCGGCTCGCTGGTATCGAATGGTTGTCACGTTCTAAAGTCATAGCGCAACACATTACCGGTGTGGCCTCCCTTTCGCAAGCAGAACGGCAGTATAGGGTGTGGTCGAAAAGGTGGGGCCAACATTGACGTGCTGGAATTCCTCTAAACAATCCCCTCTCAGAACAGTTCCTTCTCTTGAGCGCCAACGGCGGAAAACAGGGACTGACACAAGCGCAGCGAAGCGGAGACGTGTCTGTTCCTGCTTTCCGCCCACCCCCAACGCTTGCTCGGGATGTACCTCCTTGTGGCGCATCCGCCCCCCGGCGCTTGCACCGGTCGCGTCGCTCGGACGGCTAGCGCGATAGCGCAAACGTCCGGAGAGACATTAGTAGCGCAGCGCTCGCCGAGCGCGGCGCAGGGCATGCCGTAGGCTCCAAGTAGTCTAGATGCCAGCGGCCACAAGAACGGTGGCGCTATTTGGTTCGTTTATCGGAGTTCATCGGTGTTCATCCGTGGTTGAGTCTCTTCTGGTTGCGGCTATGCCGCGCCAGTCTGGAATATGTCGTGCCTACGGCACTCAAGAGCGAAGGCTGTCCGCTTGGCTTTTGTCTCTACCACTGAAACCAGTGCAACTCCGGCTATTCGCTCCTAAGAAACACGCCGAGCCTCTTGCATGTGGCGCTCCTTCAGAGCGGTCGTTAGGGTGGGTTGCTGACCTGGGGCGGCGT
>JAIBAQ010000189.1 GCA_019695095.1 Candidatus Hydrogenedentota bacterium | reverse complement strand
AACCGAAGAGAGGTGAGAAGAATGGACATTTTAGTAGCTTTGATCGCCATCGCGGTCGGAATCTTTGTCATCATGTTTCTCGTTGTACTGGTGACGTTCTTCAATCTGTTCATTCAGGCATGGTTGTCCGGCGCGCGGGTCAGCCTGATGAGTCTTGTTGCCATGCGGCTGCGCAAAGTCAGTCCGACGATCATCGTTTCAAGTCGTATCAATGCTGTGAAGGCAGGCCTTAATCTCTCGACGGACGAACTGGAAGGCCATTATCTGGCGGGCGGCAACGTGGTCCGCGTGGTGCAGGCGCTTATTGCCGCGAACAAGGCAAACATCCCGCTGACGTTCCAGCGCGCGGCCGCGATCGATCTGGCGGGCCGCGACATCCTCGACGCCGTGCAGACTTCGGTGAATCCCAAGGTCATCGATTGTCCCGATCCGCGTCAGGGCCAGAGCACGGTAGCCGCGGTCGCCATGGATGGAATTCAGCTCAAGGCAAAAGCGCGCGTGACGGTGCGCACGAATATCAACAGCCTGGTCGGCGGCGCGACGGAAGAGACGATTATCGCGCGCGTAGGCGAAGGTATTGTGACCACGATTGGCTCTTCTGCCACGCACAAGCAGGTGTTGGAGAATCCGGACCGAATCTCGAAGACCGTGCTGCAACGCGGCCTCGATGCCGGAACCGCGTTTGAAATTCTCTCGATCGACATCGCCGACGTGGACGTGGGCGAGAACATCGGCGCGCAATTGCAGATCAAACAAGCCGAAGCCGACAAGCAGATTGCCCAGGCCCGCGCGGAAGAACGGCGCGCCATGGCGTTTGCGCGCGAGCAGGAAATGCGCGCGTCCGTGGTGGAAATGCGCGCCCGGGTAACGGAAGCCGAAGCGGAAGTGCCGAAGGCAATGGCAGAAGCATTCCGGACAGGCAACATGGGAATCATGGACTATTACCGGATGAAGAATGTCATGGCCGACACCTCCATGCGCGATTCCATTTCGAAACTGGAGCCGAGAGGCGAAGGCGACGGTGGCAAGTAACTCTTAGCGAAGGACACGTGTGCAACTATGGATGATTCCTTCAACATACTGTTTTACCTTGCCGTCGGTGCCATCTTCATCATCGGTAGCATCGTGAAGAAGATCCAGGAAACGCGCGACGTAAACCGCCGCCGTGAAGAGTCGCACGAAATGCCTCTGGAGGAGATGCCGGATGAGCTGCGGCGTCTTCTCCTGGGCGAAGAACCTCGCACGGCGCGAATGCCGCGTCCCAGCGAAGAGGGTGTAAACGACGAAGGGTTGGACACCGTCCCGCTGCCTCCCTTGCGCCCGCAGTCCGCTGAACCGCGCACGGCGCGTCCGCGTCAAGGTTCGCCTGCGCCGCAACGGCCTCAAGCGCCGCCGATGGTGACGCCGCAGCAGCGGCAAGTGCAACAGCCGACGGCGAGGCCTCCCGAGCAGCGCCACGTCAATGCGCCGCCGCGCCAACCCGTGCGGCAGGGGCCACCACGTCCAGTTGTTTCGCAGCAGTCATCCCGCCAAACAACGCCGCCCATGCACAAAGGGCAGCCGATGCAACGTCCTCCACAGCGCGACGCCGTGCGGACAGCCCAGAGGCATTTTGTGGAGGAGGAGGAAGGACCTCGAAAGGCGTTTCCCATTGCGCCGCCGACGCGACCCGTGCAGCAGCGTGCGCGCCGCCAAGTGGCCCTCTTTCGCGATATTGATGAGGTGCGCAGGGCCGTGATCTTTAGCGAGGTTCTTGGCCCTCCCAAGGGTTTCGAATAGACTCACCCGCAACTCAATAGCCCGCTCTTGACCTGTTCCCGGCGACTCGCTACCATCACGCGCGGGGTCTGTGGGGCCGGGGAGTCGTGGCCAATCGATCCCGCGAATCGTTGCCGGGAACGCGAGGAACCACCTGCCGTCATACGCACGTTGGAGGGAGCTGACCAATGAACAAAGGAATGCTGTTTTGGGCGAGCAATGTGGCCCTGATTGCCGTGGCCATGTCGTTCGCGATACGTGGCGACATTATGGGCGATTTCGAGACCCAGTTCGTGAAGCCCTATGTCGAAGCTGGCCACGCCGCCGCCGTCCAGGAAGGTGAGCCATCGTTTATCGACAAGTTGATGGGTATCGACAAAGAAAGCGATCCCGTTAAGCGTAACCTGGGCATTATTGCCGGCGTTGCCTTCCTTTCCTTTGCGCTCGTGATCATCTTCGGAGGACCGCTTGTCGACTTCCTCGGCATGGGAAACCTCTTGCGCGTGGCGGCTTTGTGTCACATTGGCGGCTCGATACTAACCATCTTTGCTCCTAGCTTCTGGTATGTGGTGCTTGCCACCTTTGTTGTCGGTATGGGGAACGGGCTGGTCGAGGCGGTGTGCAACCCGCTTATTGCGGCCCTGTACCCCGAGGAAAAGATCTATCGGCTGACTCGCTTCCACGCGTGGTTCCCCGGAGGGTTGGTGATCGGAAGTCTGCTCGCGTACGGGTTTTCCCAAATTGGACTTCCGTGGCAGGCCAAAATGGCCCTCATCCTCATCCCGTCCGTTATCTACACCGTGATGATTTTCGGACAGAAGTTCCCGAAAACGGAGCGCGTGGCATCCGGATTGCCGTTTAGCGCCATGGTCAAAGAGGCGCTTGCAAGACCGCTCTTTCTGTTGTTGTTCGGTGTGATGTGGCTGACCGCGGCGGCGGAGCTCGGCACCGGGCAATGGATCTCCAACATCTATCGCGACGTATTCGGTGGAAAGGAAGGCGTGCTTGCCCTCGCATGGGGCAGTATCTTGATGTACATCCAGCGCGACTTCCTGAGCAAGTACGTCAACAAGCTCCTGTCGCCGGTAGCCCTTATGGCCGTGACGGCGCCAATCGCTGCGGCAGGCCTGTTCATGTTTGGGTATGCAACCACCCGCCCGATGTTCTTCGCAGCGGCAACCCTCGTATACGTGGGCGTTTGCTTCTGGTGGCCGACAATGCTGGGTATCGCCAACGAACGGTGTCCGAAGACGGGCGCCCTCGGTATGGCGCTTCTGGGCGGCGCGGGCAACTTCGCGACGTTCATCGCGGGCCCGGTCATTGGCGGAATCAATGACCGCTTCGGACCGGGACAGGCCCTGCAAGTCTGGGCAATTCTGCCCGTGGGCATCATGGTCGTTTTCCTGGCCATCTATCTTGTTGACCGCTCCAGAGGCGGGTACAAGGCCGAAAAGCTGGAGGCAGCAGGCCACTGACGGACAAGGTTGCGTCAGGTTAGAGAAGACGAATCATTTTGCTCCTTGCGGATTGCCGTAAAGAGTTGCTAGACTAGCGCCAGTTGGTGAATTGTGTGGGTGGCGGCAGGAGCCGCCGAACCCTGATAGATAGTTTTGCCGCAACCGGTTAACTGAATTGTGGAGGCGTATACATGCGCAGAATGGTGACGTGGGCCGCGATAGCCGTAGGCCTGACGTTGACGCTCCAAACCGTAGCCGAAGCCCAGTGGACCTGGACCCCTCAGACGGGCCGCTGGATCAACGTGAAGCGGTTGCCAAAAGAGACGCCCGAGCTTCAGGTGGAGTATGCACGAAGCCTGATGGTGCAGGGTGACTACAAGCAGGCCATCCGCGAAACGGACAAGTTCGAGGACTACTATGGGAGCACCGAATTCGCCGACGACAATCAGTTCCTTCGCGGCGAGATTCGTATGGCCCAAGACCAGTTGCTCGACGCCGCAAAAGAATTCCAGCAGGTCGTCTCGAAGTATCCCGATAGCGACCTATTCGATAAGGTCATCGAGAAGCAATACGCCATCGGCGATCAGTACTACGAGAAGGGCACCAAGGGACTGGAGAAGACCGCGTGGTTGCATCCGTTCCGGAAGCGGCCCTTTAAGCGCGCCATCGACGTGTATGGAATGGTGATCGACAATCAGCCGTTTACCGATGCCGCGGCCCAGGCCCAGTATAAGCTTGGCTTGTGCCACTATACGTTGAAGGAATACACCGAGTCCGCATTCGAGTATCAGCGCGTGGTTGAAGACTATGCAACGTCCGAATATGTGGACGATGCGATGTACGGCTTGGCGATGTGCTACTACGATTCTTCCTTGCCGCCCGCCTACGATCAGGCTCCGAGTCTGCTCGCCGTTCAAGCGGTCGACAACTTCAAAGAGAAGTATCCCAATGACAGTCGCGTTGCGGAATTGGACGAGATCAAGGCAAAGATGCTGACGGCCGTGGCCGAACAGCGCCTGCGCACCGCAAAGTTCTATGAGAAGCGCCGCCGGTTCGATTCGGCTGCGATCTATTACGAGGTTGTTGTGGAACAATTCCCCGGCACCCCTGCCGCATCGGAGGCCCAGCAGTGGCTGGATTCGCACGGACACAGCAAACGGTACTCTTCGTGAAACGTCATATCACAGCAATAGGTTTTGCGGGACTGGCGCTGCTTGCCGGTTTGTCCGGGTGCGGCTACTCGACGGAGAGTTCACTTGACCCGCAGTATCAATCCATCTTTGTTCCCGCGTTCAAGAACATGAGCCGGGAGTACGATCTCCAGGCTCCCTTGACCAACGCGGTCATTCGTAAGTTTATTGCCGATGGACGCCTGCACGTTACGGACGAGCAGGACGCGGATCTGATTCTGGAAGGCGTCATCCTCGGGTACAACCTTAAAGGTTTCACGTATGACGAGGACGACGAAGTAACTAACTATCTCGTCGAAGTATCGGCGGGTGCGCGACTCATAGACCGGAAGACCGGCAATACGCTCTGGGTGGAGCCGCGTATCAGCGGAAACACGAGCTACTACACGCGCGCTTCGGGCCAATCTTCCGACCGGCTGCGTGGCAACGCCGACACGTTCGTTCCGACGGTGCGGTCCTTCAGCACGGAAGAAGAGAACCGCAGCGCATCGGAAGCCCTTGAGCGTCTTGCATCGGCCATCTTCTACCGAACCGTCGAACCTTGGTGAGAGTTGGACGTCCAGGAGTTTCTTCAGCAGGCCGGTAAATCGGGTCCGGCGCCTGTATACCTCTTTTGTCCCGGAAAGCCCCCTCGTGCACGGGAAGCCACGTTCGAACCGGTCCTGGCGCAGCGCGCCACCGATCTCCTGCTTCAACTCTATGTCGATCCCAGCATGCGGGATCTGTGCTTTAACGCGTACTACGCCGACGAGACGGACTCCGCCGAAATCGCCTCCGTCGCGCAGACGTTCCCGTTCCTGGCGGAACGCCGGGTCGTGCTGGTTAACAACGCCGAAGTCTACGAGTCCGACACGCACGCCGCGCCGATCATCCACTATCTGGAGAATCCAAGCGAATCGACGGTCCTAATTATGGTTGCCGCGAAGCTGGATCGCCGTAAAGCCTTCTACAAGGCATGCGAAAAGCGCGCCGTGGTTGTGGAATGCCCCGAGCTGCGGGAGCCAGAAGCCAAGGCGTGGGCCCGCCGCGAGATTGAAGCGCGTTCGAAGAGCATCGACAACGCCGCGCTCGACCAACTCATTACGCGTACCGGAGCACGACTGGGCGACGTGAATAACGCCGTACTGCTCGTGTGCAACTATGTCGGCGACGCCAGCGCCATACGCGCCGCTGACGTGACTGCCGCGTGCAGCGACGTAAGCGAGGAAGAAATCTGGACATTGACCGATGCTATAGCCGCTTCTGACACGAACAAGGCCGTCCATGCGCTGCGCGATATCATGGACCAGGGGAAGAGCGAGTTCGAAGTGCTTGGATCGATCAATTGGCTGCTGAAAACGGCCTACATGGTCACGATCCCCAACGGAGGACGCGTCAAATCGTCGTTCTTGGCGGACAAGGTTCGCCCCTTGGCGGAAAAGCTGGGCCGCGAGAAGTTTCGCGATGCCTTCCGGCTCCTCATGGACACGGAAATCATGTTCCGGTCAACGGGCGTTGACCGCGCGCTCGCACTTGAGCTGCTTGTGGTGAAGCTGGCCGCTCCGCGCCGGGCGCCTGCACGCGCCTAATCGAATCCCCAGCCTGAACCTTACGCCCAGATGCTACTTCGGCTCTGCTGTCGTACCTCTCCGTCCAAGCGTGAACAACTCAAGTTGGTCAGCCAAGTAGGGATATTTCCGTCCGTAGCGCGTTCGAAGCAGGTATGACCGCACGAGGCTCAGAAACATGAATGTAAACGCAAGGGTGAGCACCCCCATGAAGAACGCGCTGCGTGCATGCTCGCCCGTTGGAGTCAGCACGAGCAGCGCCAGACGCCACAGCACCGCGTATACAAGCCAGGCTGCGTAGCTGACGTTCAATACGGCAAGCCCCCACCGCTCGGCGGACGACATGTGGGTACAGATATCGCGCGCCCGCTCGGACTGACACGGCCACCACGTGCGAAGGTCCATCGCAGAGAACCTCCTATTGGTCAAGCCAACGCAGAAGCTGCGGCTTACTCCGACTCCAACCCGTACATGCCCATCACGTGATAACCGCTGTCGACATGGATGACTTCACCGGTCACGCCCGACGACAAGTCCGACAGAAGATACACCGAGGAACGCCCCACATCTTCGGGCGTGACGTTGCAGTGCAACGGAGAGTACTTCTCCGTTACGTCGAGCATCAGCCGCATGCCCGGGATCGCGCTCGCGGACAGCGTGCGGATCGGTCCGGCGCTGATGCAGTTCACACGGATGTTCTTGGCGCCCAAGTCCCATGCGAGATACCGCGCGGACGCCTCCAGCGCCGCTTTCGCAACCCCCATGACGTTATAGCGGGGCACGACCTTTTCCGCCCCGTAGTAGGACATAGCAATGATACTGCCGCCGCTTGTCATGAGCGGAGCCGCTTCGCGCGCCACCGCGACCAGAGAATACGCGGAAATGTCCAGCGCCAGCGCGAAGTTGGCCCGCGAGGTGGACAGGAACTGATCCCGCAAATCTTCTTTCTCCGCGAAGGCCACGGAGTGAATCACAAAGTCGATGGAGCCCCAGCTCGAAGCAATGGCCGAGAAGAAGGCGGCGATTTCGTCGTCCTTCTGTACGTTGCACGGAAGCACGGGAGAACCGGGCATAGACTCGTCAACGAGTTTGCGCACACGGCGCTCCAAGGATTCGTTCAAATAGCTGAATGCCAACTGCGCGCCGTGAGCCGCACACGCCTGTGCGCACCCCCACGCAATGGACTTATCGTTTGCGACGCCAAGAACCACCCCCCGCTTGCCGGACAATAACTTCTCTGACATTGCATCTCCTTTGGTTAGAATTAAGGCGGGTTATCTTACCGAATTGTCCAGCGCGTTTAAAGCGGAGATAGGGAAGTCATCTATCTCATGTTGGCCTACGAAAACGTAATTAATTTGACTGTTGACTACGCGAGCGTAGCTATATTCTGATCGTGTCTCGTGCATCCGGTTCGCTTAACGTCCTGCTAAAGATATCTGCAACAAGATCTTAACAATTCCTAGCAGGAAACACACAATTCTGGCATACGATTTGTTCATAGCTGGTGGCATTCCGCTGTGGAATGCCGCTGAAAATGACGACACTTCGCGGCGCCGTGGCGATTGCCGAGTTGCTTAAAGGCACCGGCTGCCAGGTCTACGCCGCTAACCGTAGGGGATAGGTGCTCGCGGTAACGCCATCACGTTTCGGGTAGGTTTCGTGCGCGGTGAGCGTCACCATGGAAGCATCGCAGCCGTACCACATACGGCACGCTGGCATAACGCCCACACCACGTTACCGAGAGCCGAGACGGCCGAACTGCACCTTATGCCCCATGGAGAACACGAAATGAAACAGGGCTACCTAATTGACATGGACGGAGTGATCTACCGAGGACACGAACTGATCCCGGGCGCGGACCGGTTCATTCGGCGATTATTGGATGAGGGCATTCCGTTTCTCTTTCTGACCAACAACAGCCAGCGAACCCGGCTCGATGTGATGAAACGCCTGCATCGCATGGGATTGCCGGTTGAGGAGCGCCACGTGTTTACGTGCGCCATGGCAACCGCGCGTTTCTTGGCGCAACAGAAGCCGCACGGCACGGCCTACGTCATTGGCGAGGGCGGACTGTTGCAGGCATTGCACACGAGCGGATACGCCATCGTGGATAGCGACCCGGATTACGTGGTGATCGGCGAAGGGCGCACGCTGACTCTTGAATCGATTGAGCACGCCGTGCGCCTGGTTATTAACGGGGCAAAGCTCATCGCAACGAACCCCGATCCAAACTGTCCCACGGCAGACGGCCTGCGGCCCGGCTGCGGAGCTATCGCGGCGATGATCGAGGCGGCTACCGGCATACCCGCATTCAGTGTGGGCAAGCCCAGCCCAATTATGATGCGCGCCGCGCGCAAGGAACTGGGACTGTCGGCTGAAGAGACGACCATGATTGGCGATACCATGGAAACGGATATTCTGGGAGGCGTGCAGATGGGATACCGCACCATTCTCGTGCTCTCAGGAGGGACCAAAGAGGGCGATCTCAGCCGTTTTGCCTACCGGCCCGACCGTATTGTGGGGTCACTTGCCGACCTCTGCGAAGAGAACCTGCTCCAACCAGCGGCTTAGCGTTCCGACGCGGGAAGTCTCCGCGCTTTTCCATAGAAGCACTGGGTAGTAGCGAAGGCCCGGCGCCCGTTCCCGAAAGGGGATGCGCCGGGTTTTCGCGTGCTTTTGAGTCTCGGTTTGGAGTAAGGCGCTGAGATCGGTTCGTGCAAATCTAACATTCAATGTTCAGATTGCACGGGTTGGCTGCAACCTCATCGATTGGACATCATGAATTCCCGTCTGTGTATACTCCCAGCATGAGACTGCTATCGCGCAGAGCATTCTTGGGTTTGACAGCGGCAGGCGCGCCGACGCTGCTTGCCGTAGACGCATTTGGAGTCGAACCCGGCTGGCTGCGCATTCGCCATCTTCGTCGAAACGAGAATCCCACGCACCGTTTCGTCCATTTCACCGACCTCCACCACAAGGGAGACCGTGCGCGGCTGCGCAAGGTGATCGACTGCGTCAACGGATTGTCACCGGATTTTGTCTGTTTCACGGGGGATATCGTCGAGGACAAACACTATCTCGACGAGACCTTGGAGGAAATGACGCGCATTGAAACACCGATGTACGGATGTCCCGGCAACCACGACTACTGGAGCGGCATCGACTTCCGCAGTGTCGCGAAGGCATTCGAATCGACGGGAGGAGCGTGGTTGCTGAACGAAGCGCGGGAGATTGTACCCGGTGAAATCGGAGTGTATGGAGCGAAGGAATTGCGTCCGAAGAGCCGCATTGAGATTGATGCGCCGAAGACTATCTTTCTGGGGCACTATCCGGAGAGTGCATTGAATCTTGGAGGACGACAGTTCACGCTGCTTCTCGCGGGCCACTCGCATGGCGGGCAAGTGCGGCTGCCTTTTGTGGGCGCGCTAGTTGTACCCAACGATTGCGGCGAGTTTGACCGGGGCCTGTTCGAAACGCCCGCCGGGCCTCTGTATGTGAATCCCGGCATCGGCACATGGCTTATCCCGGTGCGGTTCATGTGCCGTCCGGAGATCACTGTGTTTGAGTTCTGAAGAAGTCGGTGGAGAGAATTGATAGCTTTGTGACGACCGTGACGAACTTGCAGTAAAAAGTAGGGGAGAAGTGAAGAGGAGAGTCTACATAACGGTCTTTGTCGTGATGACGACTGGGGCTTTGGGTGTTGGGTACTTCTTTCTCTTTGGCAAGCTCTTTCCATTTTCACCGCTCATCATCGGATTCTCCAAGCATGAGATGACGAACAGCGTTGTCTATGTGCAGAACGGCGCGAATTTCAATGACTATGCGCGACTCGATGCCCTCATCCCAGGCGTGGAGAAGTTTCACCAACAGAGGTTCACAAACAAGCCGAAGTTGTTCATTTTTCGGGACAAGGCCAGCTACTTCCAACGTTCACTTTCGAAGGCGCGATTCTGCGCGTTTTACAACGGCAGCGTCGTGATTGCGCCTTGGGCATTGGAGGAAGACCGCGACGGCAAGATCTCGTTGGACATCTACCTGACGCATGAATTGTCGCATTCGATCATCTTTCAGAATGCAGGACTCTGGCATGCATACACGTATCCTCACTGGCTGCTCGAAGGACTCGCCACGTACAGCGCGAATCAGATGGGGACGTCCTTTTATCCCTCCAGGGATGAGACATATCGCCTGATCGCTCAGGGTAATTTCATGCCGCCCAACGATTTTCAGACGCGTCGAGAAGACGCCATCAAGATCGATGCGGAGCACAGGTCGCCGTTCTTCTATTCGGAGTTTGCCTGCATGGTCGATTATCTGGTCGAGCGCCACGGCAAAGACAAACTTCTCGCTTATGTCGAGGGTCTGTTCAAGGATTCCGACAACGCTCGCGTATTCAGAGCGGTTTACGGAGTGGATTTCGAGAGATTTGTGGCCGAGTTTAGGGAGATGGTCTCGAAGGGAGCGCCCGCGTAGGTTAGCGCTCTTTGTACTCCGAGAAATGACTGGTGGAGAGCACTTTCAGGAAGTGTTATCGATCTGCCTGCTTGTTGGTTCTCGAAGTGGAATCGACTGCGAGTCTGGGACTTCCCTGATCGCGTTCCTCAATCTCCTTTTCGGATTCGGCGAGTGCGGAGAATCCCGGCAGTGTTGAGGCAAATGAACTCATCATGGCCATTTGCCTAAGAAATTCACGTCTATTCGGATCGTACGGTGTCACGGTTACGTCCCTCCAGGACAAGGGAGTGGTCGCACAGAAAACCTGCTATTCTGTGTGTTGGCGAAATGACTCGGTTACACTTCAACCGGTTTCACTACGCAAGAAGGAGTTGGCCAATTTGCGCAATGGGTGGGGCAATTGCCCAAGTTGTGGTGATTTTTTGACCGGGCTTCTGTTTGCGCAGTCAGCCAATTATTCGTAAGTCTATGTGGCGAAAGGCTAGTGTTTGAGTTGTTCCGATCGGTACAAGGGTTGCTCCCTTAAGATAGGGAAGGGGCCTTGCGCACGGAGAGGGAGAATGGAATATGGGCTCAGAACGTCACTATACGCCGGAAGAAGTCACCGCAATCGTAGCGAGTGCGCTCCGGCGCCATCGCGACAGCGAAGCCATCAGTCATGACGTCCTCTTGGAAACGGCGGCGGAATTGGGAATTCCTCGTCATGCCATTGAAGAGGCGGCTCGGCATTTGGCATCCGAGCGCGACATGGACTTGGCGCGCAAGAAGTGGCTGTCCAGGCAGCGCCGCGAGTTCCACAACCACTTGGTTTCCTACATCATAGTCAACG
>JAIBAQ010000188.1 GCA_019695095.1 Candidatus Hydrogenedentota bacterium | reverse complement strand
ATCTCGCCGTCGCCCAGCGACTCGATCGGCGGCGCGGCGTGACGCGCGAACCTGGCCACGGCGTCCTCCGGCAGCCCCTTCGGCACGTAGAACATCCTGAAACTGACCGAACCACTTTCGAATGACATCGTAAAATTCCTCCGGGAAGGTGGGAGTCAATAGACCGCCCCCCGGAGACCGTCGAGGAAAAACGGCCGCAACCTTGCGGATGTTTCGGGTGGCAGCTGTCTTGCACGCCCGCCACATATTGCGGCCAAGTCCAGGGCCCATGGCTCAATAGGGGTTGCCTCGCCAGTAGCATGACTGTAAATTCAACCCGTGTACCTGATAACAGCTGAAGTGTATGGCTTTGTGGGGTATGCATAACACGTGCAAGAAGTCCTTCAGCTTCCACCAATTCCGAAGTCGGTTTCGGCAACTCGAAATGCAGCAGTCGAATCGCCCTTCTTGGTGCAATCCTTGCCATCAGCTAAGCTCATGACCGACAACGACGAAAAAACAGCCAGGGCCTATAGTTTGATGGCGATGAACCACGATCACGTCTGGGCGCGTTTTGCCAAGGAAGAGATGTTGGCGCTCATTGACCACGCGAACATTCGGACTCCCATCAAAGTAATTGACATGGGCTGCGGATCTGGCCGGCACTCACTTTGCTTGGCGCTTATGGGTCACAAAGTCAGGGCTTTTGATTTCGCGCAAGCTTGGGTCGAGCGCGCGAAACAATCCCGGGATTCCAAATCGGAATCCATAAGTGAAAGTAACGGGACTCTTGATATTGAAGCGGGCGACGCGCGTTGCCCGAAGGCGATGGGCGGGGCCGATTTAGTGCTTTGCCTTTACGACATCATTGGCAGCAGCCCCGAAAAGGCAGACGCGACCGCAATTGTGTCGTCGCTCTTCAAGCTCTGCTTCCCAGACGGATGGGTCGCATTGAGTTGCATGAATGGGCTGCAGGTGCTGCGCAATATGCCGCAGCTAACATTGGCGGACCCTGATCCCCAAGACCTAGAACCAGTTCGCACGATGCAAAACTGCGGCGAAGTGTTTGATTTTTCGCGCATGCTCTATAATCCGACCAAGGGCATTTTGTATCGTCGGGAGCAGTTTATCAAAGATGGAAACATCATCTTCGATACAGTGATCAAGGAGCGGCGATACCTTCCCGTAGAGATATATGACCTATTGTGCCAAGCTGGTTTTGACAGGATTGAAATGTTTTCGGTCAGGGCGGGAAAATGGGACTTCAAGAAGCCTTTCGATCCTGATGCTCCGGAGCTCCTTTTCTTGGCTCGACGCCCCGCATCAATAGAGCAGTCAGTTCCAAAGCTATCTCCTCAGCGAGGCAGGCGGATATCCTCGAGGGGCTATACCCTCGACCTGATTCCCCGGGATGAAATTGAACCTCATCACGCCTATATTGTATCGAGGATATTTTGTTCTTCATTTGGAAAAAATCCAAATACAGGAAAGTTGAAAATCCTTGGCCCCAAGAAGATGTGGGAGCGTCTTCAGAGGTGTTCGTACTTGTGTCTCTTATCCTCGGATGCGAACCCCGTTGGCTACATGTTTGGCACGGAGTACAATCATCTGTTGACCAAGATCGCCTGGCTCGACTCTATTTGTGTTGCAGTTGAACACCGAAAAAAGGGCTACGCTACGGCTATGCTTGATGCCTTTGCTCGAGCCGTGCCCACATTTGAATGGTTGGGGGCCACAAGTCCGAATCCCATCACTCCACTGGTATTGCAGAAGCTTGCTCTCGGAAAAATCTACCTTTCGGGGCGGCCAGCGCCTTCGGAAATCATCAAGTCTCTGGAGTACATCTGTAACGAATGCGAAGACCTGCGAGGGTGCAAAATCGATCCAGAAGAGATGTATATTAAGACCAACTTTTCGGTCCAACTTGACGCGAACGAAAAGGAATGGCGTAAGGATGCTCCCGCGCCGGCATGGTGGACGAAGCTTGCCAACCTACCGGAAGACTACGAATCGCTACTCATTATCCATCGCAGCTCCATAAGCCAGGTTGGAGATGCAGACTGACTCCAGATCCGACTACTCGGGCTCATTAGCGCCCTCCAGGATACTTCCTTTCGTGCTCGGGAAGCGGGCATACCATAGAGCTAGAACGTCGCGCAGGTGCTGTGCATATCGGAAATGAGCACCCGCTCCCGTCCGCAGTTCGGCTTCATAGACGAACTTATCCCCCGTAGTTGCGTGCTCAAAGGACATTTGGGAGCCTAGTAAACACCAATACACGTAGGCGGGGTCGTCGGCTTGAAGGCGAGCCAGTGAGTCGTACGTCAGCGCAGCTCCGGTTCGCCCCAGTTTGTCGTATTCATCCTTATCCAAACTTGGATTCAGCTCTCCAGCTGCAGCATAAAATCCGCGCGGGATGAATTGACAGGTTTTGGTGCCCGTTCTGTGCCGATTCAGGTCTCTTATTTCGGCAAAAGACACGGCGTCCCAACCAAATCGGACAAGTGTTCGCCGCAATGGGGAGCCCATCCATGCATAAATATTGTTGTGCCCTTCGAGGGCGCGGCCTATGTCGCTATCCGTCACGCCGGCGGGGGGGTGTATTTCGAGAAACGCTTTTGCCGTATTCTCGACTATGTCGCCAGCATCGCAGAATTTGAGGCTCCGCGCTGATTGCATGCACGAATCGTACTCGTCCCTGAGACCAAGCGAGATGGATCGTATCTCTGACGCGTGTTTCGTAAGGCGTGGTACCCACATCTCTAGTTCTTCTCGCAATAGAGAACCAAGCCGTCTTGCCTCGCAAAGGTAATGTGACAGCAACATCTGGCATAACTGGACCCAGCTGCGAGCAGACATCAGGAGCATCACATTGGTTTTCGCAGCGGCGGGTAGAAAGTATCTCGCCCGATCAAAGGCGAAATTGCGCCGCATGCGGGCTATCTTGCGCTTACCTTTCTCTGACTCATCATTGAGTATGGATTCTGGAATTGCCACTATCTGAGGGTCGCGTGAAGCGGCGGCCTCCCAGAAATTAAGCGCGCGCGAATATGCGCTGAATGCACTCTCCAGATTGTGTTGCCATGCAGCTCTCGCATCAACGGGTATACCCGCATCAGCCGGATCGAGCACACCGTCAGAGTTAAGGCGGATATACCGTGTGGAAGACTCTTGGCCACTAGCTGTTGGACATATTGACCAAATGAAATATGCCAACCACACGGAAACGCCGTCTATAAATATTGCGACAGGCGCCATGTCCGCGATTGACTGATGCCCGTAGTCGACCATGCGAAATATTGAATCAACGGACTTGTCCGGGTTCGCGGGATCTATCTTTGCGAGAATTGAATCAAGACCCTCGTTGTTGCGTGAGTACCTTGCGCCAGTTGCGGCCAAGAGCTCTGGCGTCAATGAAACACGACCGCTCCGAACGGCTCCATCTGTTGCCTTTAGACCAACGGACCGTACGTTCATGATTGCCTGAGTTTATAATGCTGCGGGAAGAGGGTGGAAAATATAGTGAATCTACTCAGATCGTCAAAACGAATACAGCGACAGACCCGAATGTTTGCGCGGTATCTCTATTGCGACGGCGCTGCTACCAATTGAACGCACGTCGGCGTTCAATGCTAGATCCTGCTTCACGATGCAGGCGAATGCGTTTGCTTGCCGTGTATGGTGAATGGCAGACCTGCTTCGGGAGGCGCGATGCTTGCGGCATGTTGCTTCGTCAGGCGCGCCGCAATTTTTGTGAACTGCTCCAGAGCCGATTCGAGGTCGTCCGCAATCTCACCGGCAAGAATGTCGGGGGCGGGTAGAGCGTCGGTATCCGTCAGGCTCTGGTCCTTGATCCAGAAGAGATCCAGGCTCAGTTTGTCGCGCTTCAACAGGTCTTCGTAGTCGTAGCATCGCCAGCGGCCTTCCGGATTCTTCTGGCTCCATGTTGGCTTGCGCGCGTGCTGCTTGCCGGGTTTGTAGCAGTCCACGAACGCATCGAAATCCTTGCGCTGGATGGGTGACTGTTTCAGCGTGAAATGAAGGTTGGTGCGCAGGTCGTAGACCCACAGCTTGTCCGTCCATGGCTCGGCTCGACCCTCTTTCTTCTCAAAGAAGATGACGTTCGCCTTCACGCCCGGTGAATACCAGATGCCAGTCGGCAGGCGCAGGAGGGTGTGCGCACGGCATTTCTGCAGGAGGTTGCGGCGCACTTTTTCGCCCGCACCACCCTCGAAAAGTACGTTGTCTGGGACGACCACGGCGGCGCGGCCGTCGATCTTGAGCAGCGTAAAGATGTGCTGCACGAAGTTGAGCTGCTTGTTGCTGGTCGACGTCCAAAAGTCCTCGCGGACGATGAACTGGTCTTCCTTCTCGGTGTCGCCCTCGTCGTTGACGAACAGGAGACTCTGCTTTTTACCGAACGGCGGGTTGGCAAGGATCAGGGAGTACTCTTTGCCCCACGACGAGGCCAGGCTGTCATGTCCGGAGTGCACTACGACGTTGTCCCCGCCAACGCCGTGCAGGTACAGGTTCATCGCGCACATGCGGCCGACCTTCGGCGACAGTTCCATGCCCTCGACAAGTTCCTCGCGCAGGGTCCGCTTCTCGTCCCGATCCAACTTCTTCTCGAACTGCTCCAGCACGTAACGGTAGGCCTCGCACAGGAATCCGCCCGTGCCGGCTGCCGGATCGCAAATCCGATCTTCCGGCGTGGGCTGCGTCACCTCGCACATGGCCTGGATCACCGGGCGTGGCGTGAAGTACTGGCCCGCGCCTCGCGATGACTCCTGGGCGGAGCGCGAAAGAAGTTCCTCATAGATTGTGCCTTTGACGTCGACGGGCAGCGAGAGCCAGTCGACTTTGTCGAGCAGGTTGACGATGAGCTGTTTGAGCAGGGCCGGATTGTGGATTTCGCAGCGTGCCCCCTTGAAGATGACGCCGAGCATCCCCGGCTTTAGAGCCAGTTTCTCGAGGATGCCCCGGTACGTATCTTCCAGCGGCGCGCCGTCCAGCGGCAGAAGCTTCTTCCAGCCGAGTTCCGGTGGAACGATCGGGGCCTTGCTGTAGGGCGGCTCGGTGAGCTGGTCCGCCATCTTCAGGAACAAGAGGAGCGTCAGCTGTTCCACGTATTCAAAACACGAAAGCCCGGCATCCTGCAGCACGCCCGCGTAGCTCCACGCGCGTTTGCCAATTTGGGACGGGTCCATGGTGCTAGTCCTGCGCCTCCACGCGCTTGAGTTCGGACTGGCCGAGCCAGAAACAGGCCAGCGGCGCGGGAATTTTTAACACACGTGTGGCCTGGCCGGGCCGCAGCGTGATGACGCTGAAGTCAGTCGGGTCGCGCGTGATCACGTAGCCGTGCCCCACCTTCTTGTCCTCGCACAATTCCGCCAGGCCCTTGAGATCGCGCGGCCCGGTATGTTCCGGCGCTCGGTATTTCACTTCGAAGGGAACAACCCGCCCCTCCAGGTCGGCCACCATATCGACTTCGTGGTCCTTCTTTCCGCGCCAGTAGGAAAAGCCCACGCTGCGCGCATAGTAGCGCGTGTACAGGTGCTTGAAGAAAGCTGTTTCCACGGCGCGTGCCAATCCGTCCGGGTCTTCGATGAGGCCCTTTCCTTTCAGGAGTACGCTCGGCGCCATAGCGGGATCCGCCAGGTAGATCTTTGGTTTGGCTCGGAGAACCTGCTTGCCGTAGCCGAACGGCAGGAGTCGATAGATGAGGTGCGTCGACTCCAGAAGCGAAATGAAATTACTTACCGTCGGGCGCTTCAACTGGAGCTCCTTGCACAACTCGGGCAGGTCCAACTGCCCGCCGTCGTGCAGGCAGAGGTACAGAAACACCTGCTCCAACTCCAGTACCCGGCGAACTCCGAAGAGTGCTGTCATGTCGCGCTTCAACACCTTGTCCACGATGTCCTCGCGCAGCAGCTTCTGTGCGGTCTGGACATTTCCCATCAGCGCGCTCTGCGGAAATCCACCGCGCAGCAGGTACTCGTGGAAGAACCCGATCAGCGGACTCATATCCGCGCCGACGCGGGCAAATTCCGTTTCGGGCCATTTGAAGAGTTCAAGCAGGCTGTCGACCTGGCGCAGCTTCGGGACACGCGCTTCTCGCAGCTGCAGGTATTCAAAAAAGGAAAGAGTCGCCAGCCGGATCGAATGCCAGCGGCCGACGCCGGATTCCTGGCCTTCCTCGGCCAGCCGCGTGGCGGAGCCGGTGACCGCGATCCGGCGGCGCTTATCGAAATCCACCTGGTGCTTCAGCCAGACCGGCCAATCCTTGATCGCTTGGATCTCGTCCAGGAACAGGTACTCGGGCCCGTCGTGCGCCGGTTCGAACTCCCGCCACAACTGGATCACGGTCTCGACGCCGGCGAGTTTCAGCAACGGATGATCGAACGTCACGTAGAGGACGTTTCCAGGATGAACACCCCGGCCGATGAGTTCGTCGATGGCCTGCAGGAACAGCGTTGTCTTGCCCACCTGCCGCGCACCCGTCAGGAGCAGGGCCCGCCCGGCCGGCGGGTCTTCAATCCACTCAGAGATTTCCCGGAACGCCGCCCGCTTCCACGGCGGCAGTTCTGCGGACCGCCCCCCCGTCCACCAAGGATTGAACTGGCGCAGCACCGCAAAAAGCTCTGTTTTCGACGCAATCACACGATAAATATCACTAATTTGTTACAATAAGTAAAGTATGTTTTAACTATTTGCCAGTTTTTGTGTTTCTTGCGCTCTTTTCGGTCTGCTTCGCTTTTAGGGCGGCGGCCTCCCGCGCCGACCGTTCCGCGGCAATACGCTTGAGCAATTCTGACGCCGGTTCGTCATTCGGATTCTGCGGTACCAGCTTCCCCTCGAATGCACGTTTCAGGACCGCCTGCCGCAAGGTCCCCGCATGCCTCACCTGCGCCTCAATCTCGGATTCGAGATGATCGATCACTGACAGCTGGGCTTCGACTATCTCAACAATGGCGGATTGCTCGGGGAGCGGGGGGAGAGGTATCGGAAGCGGATGCAGGTCGGACATGGAGATTCTTTGATGCCCGGCGGTAGATTTTGCCGCAGCTTCGATGCGAGCCCTCGGAATCGGGTGTCGAAAACAAAAGACAAGAAAGCGGCCATCGGTTCCTTCAACTAATTTTCCACAGAAGATACGATCAGGATATTGGATGCCTTGGTACCCAAGGGCGCCGACAACTGCGCAACAGCCCACGTATTCGACACTGCCGCTGAGTCTCGTAACGAGGACGTCTCCGCGCTCAAGGTAGTTCTCTGATCTACCGCTCTGCGCAGTGGTCAAGTAGTTCAAATCGCCGAAGTCTATAGAGCCTTGTCTAACCGCGCTGGACTTCAGCACTGGGAAGTCCGTTGCTTGACGGCCGGACGTTTCCGAGGACCCGCTTCGGAGCAGCCACAAAAGTTGGCTAAGCGTTGCCCATTTCCACCCGTCCGGCAATTTCGGGAGATTCGTCGTCTCCGGAGGAACGGGTTCTTTGTATTTCGCCTTCCAATTCTTCGGCGGCTCCTGGTTCTTCTCCTTGAACCGGCGGAGCTGCTCTTCCTCCCAGCGGCGGCGGCGCTCGACGAGGATGCGCTTCAACAGTTCTGACGCAGGCTCAGCATCAGGATGCTTCTTGCGCCAGTCTTCGGTGAGTTTTCCCTCCACTGCAGCTTTCAAAACGGAGGCGCGATAGAGCTTCAGTTTCTTCCGCACCCGCTCCAGCGCCGCAACAGCGGCATCGAGATCGGAGAACAACTCGTCCAGCGCGTCGGCGATGCGGATTTGTTCCTTGCGTGGAGGCAAGAGTATGTGGAACGACCCAATTTGCTCGAAATCCACTCGCGGGCGGTCACCCGCGTTGATGCGGCTTGCAAAGCGAACAAAATCACCGGCATTGAGCCGGTATTTCAGGTAACGCCCAAGCACAGCGCACGATTCGGGCATAACAATGAATTCTCCTGAACAAAGTCCCGAGAAATCAGGCTGATACACCTTGTTCAGGTAAGACCGCATCCGGCCATACAACACATCTTGTGGCTTAAATAGATTCGCGCCGCTCTTCATAGACTCGGCGGGGGCCGTGCCAAGCAGGCGCATGGTGTGCGGTTCAACGTGTTCCATGCCGATAAACTTTGCATCGGGTGTGCATTGGGGATCTATCTTGCCGCTGCGCGGCTCAACGATTGATGCCAGCACTGTTGGGCACCATCCAGAAGGGATTTGACTAGCGGGGGCGCTCACGCCGCCAATCTCTCATTCAATTCGGCCAGGAGCGAGGGAAGCTTGTCGCCGAAGAGCTGGTGGGCGCGGCCCAGGCTGCCGTGCTGGCTGAACCAGCCGGTTTCGAAGTCGTCGGCCTGGATCGCGAGGCTGGTGGCGATGTGTTCGGCGATGCGGTCGAGCCACTCTTCCTGTTCGTTCGTGAAGGTCGCGCCGGTCCGGCGCTTCTCCGCTTTCCAGTACGCGAGGTTCCGGCGCACGTCTTCGGCGTAGGATTTCAGCGGCGCCGCGCCTGGTTCGATGGCATGTCGCACGATCTGGACGAGGTCAGTCAGCAGATCGCCGCCGCGCTTCGGGGCCCCCGCTTCGGCGGCGATGCGTTCGGTGGCTTCGAAAGCGCGCCAGAGCTGGAGGGGTGTCACGGCGAGCGGCGGCGCGGCGAGGGCGTCGCGCAACTGCTTCAGATCCTTGAGCGCCATCTTCAGCGGCCGCGTGCCCGCATAGATGGCCTGCAGCGCCGCCAACTCGTCCTTGTGTTCCTTGATCCACCTCTTGAAGTCGCTGACCTTGGTCCGCGCCTTGTCCAGCGACGCCGCGTCGAATCCGGAATACAGCACTTCGTCGATCGTGTGCCGGTCCATCGTCTGTTCGTTCTGCTTCCGGATCTGCAGGATGCGCCGTCGAAACGCGGCCTTGAGAAAAGGGGTGACCGCTTCCTGCTGGAGCTGTTCGGCCGGTGTCTCGCGTTGGGCATCAGGATCGCAGGCCTTGAGCAGGTTGTGAGAGAGCTCGCTTAGCGACTTGCCGCCTGCCAGGTCCTTCAGCTCGGCAAGCTGGTCGCGGCTGAATTCGCGCTGTAGACGGGCGAGCCGGCCCGCGAGCGTCGTGAGCGCTTCGGAATCGACGCCGCCCTGCGCGACGTAATTCAGCAGTTCCTCCAGCGTTGCCGACGGTTGGCGGTTCAATGTCTGCGAGTCGGTCTTGTCCTGTTCGCAGACACCTACGGCGTCGACGATGATGAACCTGTCTTTGACCTCCGCGCTGGGCGTGACCGTGCGCAGCTTGTCGGGTGAAATCACGCGCACGCCGCGGCCCTTCATCTGTTCGAAAAAACCGGCCGACTTGACGTTGCGCATGAAGAAAACGCACTCGATCGGCTTCACATCCGTGCCGGTGGAGATCATGTCCACCGTCACGGCGATCCGCGGGTAGAAGCTGTTCCGGAAGTTGGCGAGGATTTCGTCCGGCGTGAGGGAGGACGTCTTCACCCACTCCGTTACATCCGACTCAGTCCCGTCATCGTTCTTCACCTTCTTCGTCACCTTGGTGAAGCCGGTGCGGTAGGTGATCTTTTGGCAAAAGTCGTTGCCCTCCGCGAAGACATCTCTCGCGATGCGGACAATATCGTCCGCATGGGAATCGTCCTTCGCGAAAATCAGCGTCTTGGGCACTTCCTTGCGGCCGGGGAATGCGTCGGGCAGTACCTTGTCGCGGAACTCCATGAGCACGGTCCGGATCTGGCTCTCGTTGACGACGTCGCGGTCCAGTTCCGAGGACGTATAGGTCATGTCTCGCTTGAGCAGTTCCAGCCGTTCGGCGCGCGTGAGTTTGTGGCGCTTGTCCACGTAAACGCCCGTGGGTCCGGCTAGAATCGTTGCGCCGCTTTCGGTCACCTTGGTCCGGATGCGGTAGACATCGAACCCGACGTTCACGCCATCGACAACCGCCTGGTCGTGACCGTATTGCATGACGAGGTTCTGATTGAAAAACCCGATGGTCTTTCCGGCCGGGGTGGCTGTCAGGCCGATCAGGAAGGCATCAAAGTAGAGGAGCACCTGGCTCCACAGTTCGTAGATCGAGCGATGGCACTCATCCACGATGATGAAGTCGAAGAATTCGGGGGGAATGCCCGCGTTGTAAACGACGTCCGGCGGCGCGCCCTGCCACGGCTTCGCGGTGTCGAAGCCTGATCCTTCCTCGTTGCTCGCGTCGAATTCCGGCTCGCCCTTCAACATGGAGTAGAGACGCTGAATGGTCGTGATGACGACTTTCGAGGCGGGATTGATCGCGTTCGATTTGAGACGTTGCACGGTGTACAAGGCCGGAAACTTCCGCGGATCGTCAGGCGGTTCAAAATCCGTGAATTCATCTTCGCCCTGTTTGCCCAGGTTGCCCCGGTCGACGAGAAAGAGAATTCGTTTCGCACCCCCAAACTTCAGCAGGCGATAGCAGACATTGACGGCGGTAAACGTCTTGCCCGACCCCGTCGCCATCTGGATGAGCGCACGTTGATCCGCCCGGGCAAACGACGCCTCAAGATTGCGGATAGCCTGCCCCTGCACTTTCCAGAGCCGCGTTTCATCGAGGGCGGGCAGCGTCTTCAGTCGCCCGCGAAGCTGTGTCGACTGGGCCAGAAGTTCGGCTACGGCATCCGGGCGAGGGAAGTTGAAGAGTTGGCGGCTCCTGGGCGTTGGGTCGAGGCCGTTCGTAAAATAGGTGACGGACCCATTTGATTCGAACAGGAACGGCAAAGGGCGCCGGTGAGCAGGGAGATTGTCGGGCAGACCGGCGGCGTACTTCGCAGACTGAGCCTCAACGCCGGCCAGCGTACCCTCGGCCTTGGCCTCAATGGCGCCAGCGGCCTTTCGGTCCAGATAGAGCAGATAGTCGGCAAAGCCGAAACCCGCCTTCATTGGAAATTCTCGAACGGCAACGCCACGGCCTGCGGTAAGATCCAGTTCTTCCCGGCTTTGTACCTGCCAGCCAGCCGCCGTGAGGTCGGCATCGATGTCGCGTCTGGCGTTCTCTTCCGGGCTGTCGGCCATGATTTGCACTCCGGGCGTCGGAGTTGGAGAGTAGCATGATGAAAAACGTGAAACAACATGCGCAGGATATCAGGGACCGATGTCGCGTCAGAACGTGACGGTGACGGTGGAGGGCGCTTTGCGCGGCCCGAGCACGATCATCGGCTCCCACTGGCATTTACCCTTGCTGCTGATGCCGGTGAGCCGGAACGTGTAGGAGCCGCCGGCGTCAGTGATGATGACCGTTTCGCCGCGGCGGACGAGGCCGCCGTTCACGATCGCCGCAACATCCGCGGCCGAGCCGACGACGC
>JAIBAQ010000187.1 GCA_019695095.1 Candidatus Hydrogenedentota bacterium | reverse complement strand
GCTCACGATGACAGCCTGACTCAGAAAGACAACTCCTCAGTGCGTGGCGTACACCGCCGCTGGCGAGTAACACGCAGCGCATGACAAGTCCAACCAACATCCTGACGATCATCTCTTGCTGGCGCAGACGAGGAAACTCAGCGGTCGCCGTACTCTATCCGTAATCACCGTCCACTCCTTTCTCCTTGTCTTTTCTTTTTGTCCCTCTTCTTGAGTGCCGTAGGCACGTCAGACTCCAGCCTGGGGTGAGATTCGCGTCCAGGACGCGAATCGAAACCCCAGGTACATGTCCCCACCCAACGTAAGCCCTGTAAGGGCGAAAGCAACTTACACGGCTTGTTTCTTAGGTGCGCATCTCCTCCCAACTCAAGCGAGTCGGCGTCCTTCCGTCAATAGCCGTGCTATAGTGAAGGCTCTAATCGCGAATGAAGAGGCTGCGGCTATCCGGATCGGAAGGGAGGAGTCAATTATGCTGGTCGTATTCGTACACGTACACGTGAAAGCCCACTGCGTCGAAGCCTTCAAGAACGCAACCATCGAAAACGCCCGCAACAGCCTGAAGGAACCCGGCGTGGCCCGGTTCGACGTCGTGCAACAACAGGATGAACCGTCCCGGTTCGTGTTGGTCGAGGCCTATCGCACGCCCGAAGCGCCCGCGCAGCACAAGGAGACGGCCCATTACGCCAAGTGGCGCGATACCGTCGAATCCATGATGGAATCCCCACGCAAGAGCGTGAAATACAACAGTGTCTTTCCCGAGGAATCGGCGTGGTAGACGCCGCACGTTCTTTTGACAACCCCACCACGGGTTGCTACGATTCGCCGCAGTCTGCGGCGAATCTTGCCGCACCAGGAAAGGCATAAGCGATGGCTACCAAATTGCGAATCGGGTTCATTGGCGCGGGCGGAATTGCTCCGGGGCACTATCACCGTCTGCTGGCGACGAACAAAGCCATAGTCGTGGCCCTCAACGACCCCAGCAAGAAATCGCTTGAGAAGTTCTACGCCAAATGCCCGGGGTCCGAATCGCTGCCCGTGTATCGCGACTACCGCGCCATGCTCAAGGCGGAAGACCTCGACGGCGTTGTCGTACAAAGCCCGCACACGGTCCACTACGAGCAAACGTGTGCATGCCTGGATCGTGGCATCCATGTCCTCTCTGAGAAACCCATGACGTGCACCATCGCAGACGCCAAGGCAATGATCGCGAAAGCCAAGAAGGCCAAGCGTGTGTTGATGATTTCCTATCAGCGCCACTTCGATCCGCAGTTCCGGTACATGCGCGACCAGATTGCCCAGGGCAAGCTCGGCGAGGTCCAATACGTGCAGGCCATCCAATCGCAGGAATGGCTGCGCCTCACAAAAGGGACGTGGCGCCAGAAACAGTCCGAATCGGGCGGCGGCCAGATCAACGATTCCGGCAGTCATCTCATCGACATCGTGATGTGGGTGACTGGAATGAAAGTGCGCGAAGTCTTCGCGAAACAAGAGAATTTTGGCTGCGAGATCGATATCAATTCTTCGCTGGCCATGAAGTTCGAGAACGGCGCGCTCGGCAGCATGTCGATCATCGGCAACGCGCCTGCGTGGTATGAGGATCACACCATCGTCGGCAGCAAGGGCGCGTTCTATCTGCGCCAAGGAGTGGGCCTCATTCAGCAAGACGCGCTCGGTAAACCGGTCAAGGTGAAATTGCCGAAGTACGCCAAGAACCCGGATTCGAATTTCGTCGATTGTATTCTTGGCAAGGACGTTCCCCAGACACCTCCGGAATGCGGGCTTAGAACCATCGAAGTCACGGAAGCAGCCTGGAAGTCCGCAGCTTCCGGAAAACCCGTTCGGGTACCGTAACCCGTTCCCTCGGCCTGCAGTGCGCGGCATTCTTCGTCACACGGCGCTGATTTCGAGGTTCAAAAGAGGATTAAAAGCGACGTGTCCCCAGTAATTCTAGTTGGAGTTGCCATTCTTTCGACGCTGCCCGGCGAGGACAGCTATACCGCCGGGCGCATCGCCGAATACCAAACAAAGTACGGCGATGCCGCGAAAGCCTACGATGAATGCGCCCAGATAGAAGGTCCGCTTAATGCGTTCGCGCGCGTTCGCAAGGCCGTCCTGCACGGAAAAGCGAACGACAGCGCGGCCGCCATGGCCGAACTCCAGACCTTCGCCGACGGGCCTGCGGGCGATCCCGTCACGATGATGGCCAAGGCCGAACTCGCGAAACTTCTTCAACAAGCAGGACGCCCCGCCGACGCCGCCAAATTGATTTGGGATGTCGCTTGGTCGCAAGTGCCGTCGCGCTGGGTCGATCAATACCGCATGATGCTTGCCGACTGCCTCACTGCATCGGATGACTCCAAGCAGATGGGGTACAACCTGTACGCTCAAATGTTGGCGGAAGCGCGGAACCCGCGCGTGCGCATGGAGCTCGCCCAGAAGCTATCCGCTTCTCCGGATGTCCAACATCGCTTGGACGCCGCGATGGTCATGGTGACGGCGGGCGAGTTTGGGCAAGCAAGCCAAGTTATACAGGCGCTTGCGCCTATGGTCGCCGATACCAACGCCGAGAGGGCCGCACAGTACGCTTATCTCAACGGTAGAGTGCAGTTGGCTGCAGGCGATACCGAACCCGGCCGGGCAGTCTTGCGCGAAGTCGCGGCTTCCTATGCAAAGACCATGTGGGGACGATTGGCGGCCGCACACATTGCGCGGAGTCTCTTCCGTGCGAAGGAAACTGAAGCGGCCAAAGAAGCCTTCGACCAATTGGTGAAGGACTACGCGCGTACCGAAGAAACCAGCGACGCCTTGTGGTGGCTGGCCAGCCGTTATGCCGAGCAGGAGAAGTTGGACGAGGCCATTGCCGAGTATCTTCGCCTTGCAAAGACCTGCCCCAAGCAGGAGCGCGCGGACGATGCGCTCATCGCCGCCGCTGAAGGACTGCGAGGCAAGGGCGAGTTCAAGAAGGCCGGAGAACTCTACGCGCAGTTGTTGGAGCACTATCCGCGCAGTCCACTTGTATCGGCGGCCTCCTACGACAGCGGACTCGCGCACGAAAAGCAGAACAATCTCAAAGCGGCGAAGGCGGATTACGTCAAAGCAACCTTGCGCGGCATCGGCGATTTCTACGCGCACCGCGCCATGGAACGCCTGTATGAACTACGCGATAACCCGGGCGCGGGCGGGTCCACCATCAACGGACTGAAGTCATTTGTGCGTCCAATCGAGTTGCCGATCAAGTCGTCGCCGGAAGCCGATGTGACCTATCGCGACAACGCGTGGTGCGAGCGGTTGTTCTATTTTGCGGACCACGGGTTTGAAGAAGCGGAATGGGAAGCGCTGATGCTCCTCGCGCAACCCGACCAATACGGCGGGCAGATGGCCGTGTGTCTGGCGCTATCCGAGGCGGGCTTGGCCGCCACGGCCACGCAGATTGTCGAGCGCGGTCAATTGGGTATTCAGAATGGCGTTCCCACTCCCGAACGTCTTCGCGTTCTGTATCCGCGCGCTTACTGGAGCCAGGTGTGCGAGATCGCCTCGGAGACGCGCGTCGACCCCTATTTGCTGCTGGCCATCGGACGCCAAGAGAGTGTGTTCCAGCCGCGGGTCGTGTCGCGTTCGGGAGCGACGGGCGTCATGCAGTTGATGCCCGACACGGCGGACTGGCTAATGAAGGTGGAGCCGGGCGTTCAAAACGAACACAGCAACAACCTGAGCCATCCCGCGAATTCGTTGCGGCTCGGCGCGTACTACCTGATGCGGATGATCGAACGCAACGACGATAATCTCGTCTTTGCGCTGGCCTCGTACAACGCGGGCCCCGGTAACGTCGCCAAATGGCGAAAGACACATCCCTCAACGGATATGGAAGTCTTCATCGATACCATTCCGTTTGAAGAAACCAAGGATTACGTCAAGAAGGTTCTGGGCAACTACGCCGCTTACCATTCGCTCTATCCCGATCCGGGCCTCGTTGCAGCGGCAAAATAGCGTGAACGGCATTTGAACCACCCCTCAATTCGCGGACAAATGTTACCCCCCACCTTTGCGAATTATTTACGTGCAAAGCCGCTCCCCGATATCTCATAATCGCTCGTTCGCGCCTGCATCCGCCGGGATGGCCGGCGCCAGCCAAAAAGAGGGGATTGGGTTATGAAAGAAAAAGACGTGTCCAGCAATTCCCGGAAGGGAACCGGCGTGAACCGCAGGGACTTCCTGAAGCGGAGCACCATGGCAGCCGTGGGAGCCGTAGGCCTTCCCTATTTTGTGCCTTCCAGCGCGCTTGGCAAGGCCGGAAATGTCGCGCCGAGCGAACGCATCGTGATGGGATGCCTCGGGGTGGGAAGCCAGGGTACCGGCAACATGAAGGGCTTCCTCTCCAACAAGGAACTGCAAATCGTCGCGGTCTGCGACGTCGACAAGAACCATCGTCTTAACGCGAAAGACATCATCGACGGTTCGTACGGCAATAAGGACTGCAAGGACTACAACGACTTCCGGGACCTGATGGAACACAAAGGCCTGGATTGCCTTTCCATCGCGCTACCCGATCACTGGCATGCCATTCCCGCAATCTATGCCGCGCAGAAGGGCCTCGATATGTACGCCGAGAAGCCCCTCTCGCTGACAATCCACGAAGGTCAGGCGATGGTCAACGCCGTGCATCGCTATAACGTCGTGTGGCAGACAGGCAGTTGGCAACGCTCGGAAAAGCACTTCCAAAAGGGTTGCGAACTCGTTCGAAACGGCCGTATCGGCGAAGTGCATACGGTCCGCGTCGGTTTGCCCACCGGATCGCCGATCGCTCCACAACCCGAGATGCCGGTACCTGACGGTTTCGACTACGACATGTGGCTTGGCCCCGCGCCGTGGGCCCCGTATACCAAGGAGCGCTGTCACTGGAACTTCCGCTGGATTCTCGACTACTCAGGCGGGCAACTCACCGACTGGGCCGCGCACCATTGCGACATCGCGAACTGGGGCATGGGCACGGAAGAAACCGGTCCTGTCGCCGTCCAGGCAAGAGGTCAATTCCCGCGCGACGGTCTGTGGGATGCCGCGACGGACTATCTGCTCGAATGCACCTTTGCGCCGGGAGCAAGCCCGTTGGCTCCAAACGGATTCACCATGTTCGTGTCGAACCTGTTCCCCATGGGAACGAAGTTCATCGGCACAAAAGGCACCGTGTTCGTCGATCGCGGAAACGTGCTCGAAACGGAACCCGCGTCGCTGAAGGACAGCGAAATCGGCGCGAACGAGGTCAAACTCGGCAAGGGCGACAAGAACCACGCGCGCAACTTCATCGAATGCATTCGCACGCGCGAGAAGACGATTGCGCCCATTCATGCGGCGCACCGCGCCATCAGCATTGCGCACCTTGGCAACATCTCCATGCGGCTAGGCAAGAAGGTGTTCTGGGATCCCGCGAAGGAACAGTTCGTCAACGATCCCGTCGCAGACCGTATGCTAATGCGGGCCATGCGCGCTCCGTGGACCCTGCCGAGCTGACGAACCGCGACACGTTGAATCGACGAAAATGCAACCAGGCCGGTAACGCGGCCTGTTAAGGGAAGGATTTCACCATGAGTGTTTCCACCATATTGGGTACGGCGGCTACGGCCGTTGCCGCGGACGAAAAGAGCCCGCTGCCCGCTATCAAGAACTACAAGTTCGGCGACAGCCGCGAACCGTTGACCGCCGTTGCCGATTGGGTGCGCGGATGCCTGGGCGACGACAAGAAGCGCGTGGAGGCCGCCGCCGAATTGACGGCCATGCTCGCGACGGATGCAACCTACGACTGCAAACAGTTTGTGTGCCGTCAACTGTGGCTTGCGGCAGGTCCCGCCGATGTGGCCGCGATTGCCCCGTTATTGCGCGACGCGAAGACGGCGGACATGGCGCGTTATGCCCTCGAACGCATAGCCGATGAATCGGTCGACAAGGCATTCGCCGAAGCGTTGGGCGCAGTCGACGACGCCACCAAGATCGGCATCGTGAATTCGCTGGGCGAACGCCGTTCGCCGGCATCGGTCGCGGCCATCGCGCCGTTGCTGTCGTCAGCCGATGCAAAGCTCGCGTACAGTGCCGTCGTTGCCCTCGGGAAAATCGGCGGCGCAGACGCCGACAAAGCCTTGGTGAAGGGCAAGATTAAGAAGAATCCGCGCGTTGCCGAAGCGGTCGCGCAGGCGCGCTTGCTGATCGCGGAAAGCATGGCCGCGAGCGGCGACGCCGCCGGTGCAGCGAAAATTCTCAAGGCGCTGTCATCGGGCGGACCCAAAGCCGTGCGCGCCGCCGCGAAATCCAAACGCGAAGCCAAGTAACAGCCGCGAACAGCTCTGAAAGCAAAACCCGGGCGCATACTTCTCGCGGGAGTGTGCGCCCGGCTCTATTTCTTGGAGAGCGATGTAGACCTCGACTATACCCTGCGAATCACCGTAATCGGCCGGTGCGCGGGCTCAGAACCTTCCACGGGAAGATTGAGATTCCAGTCGTTCCACCATCCCACAAATTCGAATGCATGGTGGGCGCGAATGAACGCGAGAAACTCTTGCGGAAACACCAAGCGCCGTTGCGCTTTCTGCTCCAACTCGAACTCCTTGCCGTCATGAGCCACGCACAGGTGGATCGTTTCTTCCACACACTGCTCGACGCGGTCCACCCAACGCATGTAGTAGCTGGCGTCGATGTGCACACTTTCGCGGTCGATTTCCCACGTGTCGACGATGTCAACAAAGGGATCGAAATTGACGCACCATTCGAGCAGATACACACCGCCGGGTCGCAACGCTTCGGCCATTGCATTGAAGTGCGAGTCCATTTCATCGCTGTTCTTCACATAGAGCGACGACAACGGCAGGTATGCGAAATCCACCGCGCGCGGCAACGAGAAGGACGTCATGTCGGCGCGAAGGACTTCAGCCTTGCCGCCCGTTTGCCCGGCGCGCGATTCGGCATACGCGACCATGGACGGGCTAAGGTCTATCCCTGCGTATTCGTATCCCCGCCGCAGCCATGCGGGCATGTGCGGCGCGTGACCGCAGCACACCTCGAGCACACGCCCCACGGGACGGCGCGAATGGCGGCGAATGACCTCCTCCATCACATCGACTTCTTCCTCGATGTCGCGATACGAGAAGGCCAATTCGTAGTAGACCGGCGTATCGTAGAGCGCACCCACGGTTAGCGCCGCGCCGCGAGCATGGCATCGCGCAATTCCATGGCCGCTTCGTACACGTCGGGCGCGGCGGTGACTGCCGTGACCACGGCGGCGTGACGCGCGCCGCGCTGCAGCACTTCGTGAATGTTATGCAGCTTGATACCGCCCATCGTGGTCCACGGGATGGTGAGGCTGGGGACAATCGCGTCGATCATCGCGGGCCCGACCACGCCTGTCGCGACCTGCTTCGTTTGCGTCGCGAAGATCGGCCCGATGTTTACATAGCTTGCGCCGTCCGATTGCGCGGCGAGCGCTTCGTCGAGCGAATGCGTCGAGCCGCCGATAATGAGGTCCGGCGCGATGCGCCGCCCTGCGGCGATGGGCAGATCGGTCTGGCCCAGGTGCACGCCATCGGCTTCAACCGCCAGCGCGACATCCAGCCGGTCGTCGATGATGAGCAGCGCGCCTGCTTCCCGCGTGGCCTTGCGGAACACGAGCGCACGTTCGAACAACGGGCCGTCGTCCATTTCCTTCTCGCGCAATTGCACGAGCGTCACGCCCGCGCGCAGCACATCCTCAAGCACGGCAAGCGAGGAACGTCCGGCGCAGAACTGCTCCGTGATGACAACGTACAGGTCCGATTCGTCGAATCGCGTCATGCGCTCCGCATGGGTCATCAGCCGCCACCCACGAAGCGGACCAGTTCGACCGTGTCGCCGTCGCTCAATGAAGTGGTCGCATAAACCGAGCGGTCGAGAATGTCCAAGTTGCGCTCGACTACCGTTGCGTCTGCGGTAAAGCTCAGGCTATCGAGCAGCTTCTGTACGGTCATGCCGTCGGCAATGTCGCGTGATTCGCCGTTCAAGGTGATTCGCATGAAACCTCCTGCTTAGACTTGGAGCCGAGCGAAGGCTCTTCCTTAATTGTCATTCTGAGCGGCAGCGAAGAATCTGTTTCTGGCTTAGCGACTTTTGCCAGATGCTTCGCTTCGCTCAGCATGACACAAGTCGCGGGCATTCTATCTACGAGATACTTCCCGTTCCGGCTACTCCCGCAAACCCGTAGTCGTAATCTTTCCACACCGGTTCATACCCGAAGGATCGAATGGCCGCCGCAACCTCCGCGGGCGTACGCGTGTCTTCCACTTCAAACTGTTCGAGCGTGTCTTCGCCGTGCGTGGCGTAACCGCCGGGCCGTGTCGAACTGCCCGCGCTCATCATGGTTACGCCGAGCGGAATCAACCGATCGCGGAACGGAGGCCGTTCGCGCGTCGAAATGGTGATTCCCGCCTCCGGCAGAAAGAGGCGCGACGCCAGCATCAATTGAACCAGATCCTGATTGCTGACAAGGCGCGGAATGCTGAACCGCTCGGGCGTGTGTTGAAGCCTCGGGAACGAAATGCTGACTTCGCTTTGCCAGCATGTTCGTTGGAGGTAGCGCGCGTGCATCGCCGTCCAGAACGCATCGATGTGCGAGTCGAACAGGCCAAGCAGCGCGCCGACACCCAATCGCCGCGCGCCCGCGCGACCCGCGCGGTCGAGCGCGTCGAGCCGGAAGAGGTAGTCCATCTTCTCGCCCTTCAAATGGACCTTCTCGTAGGTGGCCTTGTCGTAGGTCTCCATATACAGCGTGACGCCTTCGAGTCCGCGATCCACCATTAGCCGATAGTCGTCTTCGCTAAGCGAATAGACCTCGATGGAGACGGACGGGAAATACTCGTGCGCAATGCTCACCGCGTCGGCGATCTGACCGGGCGGCACGGCCTGCCGCGCCTCGCCGGTCAGCAGCAACAGGCTTTGGAATCCTTGCGCGGCCAACACCTCGCACTCGCGGCGGGTTTCGGCTTCGGTGAGCGTCAGGCGCTTCTCCTTGTTGCCCGATCGCACGGCGTAGCCGCAATACGTACAATCCGCGCCGCACACATTGGAAATGTAGATGGGCACATACATTTTGATGACGCGCCCGAAGTGCCGCCGCGTCAGGCGATGCGCTTCCTGCGCCATCGGTTCGAGACGTTCCAGCGCCGCCGTGGACAAGAGCGCGCACAGGTCATGAGGCGTGCGTTCTTCGCGCGCGATGGCGCGGTCGACATCATCGACTGTCGCCGCCTCGATGCATGCCCGGACCCGTTCAGCGGGCCAGGCTTCCAATTCCGTCAAGAAGGACATGATCTCGTAAGGACTCCATGGGAAACAGCCGGCTGGTGGCCGGCGTTATGCTTTGCTCAAGAAACCGGTGAGCGGAGACGAGGCCTCCGCGGTAACGCGCTCGGGACCCAGTCCCGCGCGGTACGCCATACGGCCCGCTTCCGTGGCCATGGCAAATGCGCGGCCCATCGCCTCGTGATCGGTCGCGTCGGCCAACGCCGTATTCACCAGCACGGCGTCCGCGCCCAATTCCATGGCCTCCGCCGCGTGCGACGGCGCGCCGAGTCCGGCATCCACGACCACCGGCACGTTGGCCTGTTCAATGATGATGCGAATCATGTCGCGCGTTTTGAGTCCGCGATTGCTGCCGATGGGCGCGCCAAGCGGCATCACCGTCGCCGTGCCCAGTTCTTCCAAGCGTTTCGCGAGAATCGGATCGGCCTGGATATACGGCAACACGATGAAGCCTTCTTTGAGCAACATCTCCGCCGCGCGCAGCGTCTCGATGGGATCGGGCAACAGGTAACGCGGCTCGGGCGTCAACTCCAGTTTCACCCACGGCTCGCAGCCCGCCGCGCGCGCGAGCTTCGCAAGCCGCACGGCTTCGTCGGCATTGCGCGCGCCCGACGTATTGGGCAACAGCAGATGCCGTTTGGGATCGAGCACGGAGAGGATGCTGTCGCCGCCGGGATTGTTGAGGTCCGCGCGCCGCAACGCCACGGTGACGATCTCGGCATCGCAACCCGCGAGGGCCTGTTTCAGCGCAAGGCTGGACGGGAACTTGCCCGTGCCCACCATGAGCCGCGAACGGAACGTGCGGCCCGCGATAATCAGCGGGTCCGCGGGGATATCGGTCTGTTGCGTCATTGTCTCTTGTCGAGACGTTTCCAAACGTCGCGGGAAACGCCTCTCTTTCCTTGTTGCTTACTGTAAATCAGGTACAGACACGTCTACGCTCCGCTTCGCTTGTGTCAGTCTTCCAATCTCATTCATCGGTTGCATCCGGCGTGTCATTGTGTAAATCAGGTACAGACACGTCTACGCTCCGCTTCGCTTGTGTCAGTCTTCCAATCTCACTCATCGGTTGCATCCGGCGTGTCATTGTGTAAATCAGGGACAGACACGTCTACGCTACGCTTCGCTTGTGTCAGTCCCTGATTTACACAATTGCAGTTGGGACGGCGCGGAATTCTCATGGTATGCAAGCGCATGGTTTCGCCGTCCACGCGATGCAGAAGACCGCTACCGTTTGGTTGCGGCTTCCAGCATCCGATAATCCACCGAATTATCTCCATCGCTTCGACACTGCCCAAAATGCCCGGCACGGCCCCGAGCACGCCCAATTGTCCCGTCGTGGGGACGCCTTGCGGGACGTGCGGCACCGCGCACCGCAGACACGCGGTCTGCCCCGGAACCACAAACATCGCCTGGCCCGAAAGCGCCAGAATACCCGCCGTCGCGAACGGTTTGCCCAGCGCCACGCACGCGTCGTTAATCACGTACTTCGACTCGAAGTTGTCGGTCGCTTCGACAACCGCGTCGTAGGCCGACAAGGTATCCTCCGCATTTTCCCGGGAAATGCGCATCTGCGACGTGTGCAGCCTCACCTCCGGGTTCAACGCCCGGAGCGTTTCCGCGGCGGAATCGATCTTCGGCTGGCCCAATCGCGGCGTCGAATGCAGCACCTGCCGTTGCAGGTTCGACAATTCGATTACGTCCGAGTCGAACAGGCCCAGCGTGCCCACGCCCGCCGACGCCAGGTACAACGCCACCGGACTCCCCAGGCCGCCCAGGCCCACAATCGCCACGCGCGACGCCGCAAGCCGTTCCTGCCCGGCCTCGCCGAGACCCGGAATAAGCACGTTGCGCTCGTACCGCGCGCGTTGTTCCTGGGTAAAAGCCATCTTCAATGGACTCTCTGGTTTCATGCTTCCGATTGCTTCGATCCGTTCCGTGGACCGAACGGAAGCCGTTTCCTGCAAAGAACCGCAGGAGGATGATGACTTCTGGCAGTTCGTGTTGCTGTCCGATGTTGCATTGGCCGCGA
>JAIBAQ010000186.1 GCA_019695095.1 Candidatus Hydrogenedentota bacterium | reverse complement strand
GGACCGATGTGCCCGGTGTCGACCCGACGACTAACGATTACAACTGGTTTGCAGGCGTCACGCCGACCCTGCTTGCCGACGAGATTAACCTCGATTCGGACCCGAAGCAGATTGAGATGATGTTGCGTACCAGCCGTCTGGTAAAAGGTTGGGCAAATCGGCGCGTGCCTGCACTACTCGGCGCGGAACCGGGGACCGAGGCTGAGCAACTGCTCAATTCGCGAAGTGGACGCATCCATCTCTTCCCTGCCATTCCACCCGAGTTGACCATCGCGTTTCGTGATTTGCAGGCCCGCGGAGGTTTTGAAGTGTCGGCTGAACGCGTGAACGGCGAAGTGACCTTCCTGCAAATCCGTTCCCGGCGCGATGTGGAGTGTCGCCTAATGAACCCGTGGCCTGGCCGCAAAGTCGTCGTTCGCATGATCCCCGACGGAAGTGCCGTCCCACACAGGATGGACAATGAAAACGGCGAGTGCATCCGTTTCGCGGCGCACAAAGACAATGTATATGCTATCTCGACGGCGGAAAAGCAGTAACGCGCGAATTGGGACGCACAGCGCAATAGCACTATCGCTGAACGACGGGATACATTCCAGAGGAGTTCCAAAAAGAAAACTGGAGCGGGAAACGGGGTTCGAACCCGCGACATCCAGCTTGGGAAGCTGGCACTCTACCAACTGAGTTATTCCCGCTCCGATTGGTGAAACCAATGTATCACTGAGTACGTTTGGAGTCAAATTGCGCATCAAGATTCGCGCCTGTTAATGTGAGCAATCGCGGCGAACTCTGCAGGTCGTGATGAATTCTCCCCCCTTTGTTCTGTGCAAAATAGGTGCTCCACAAACGGAGATTGATGGACAAGATTGGTTCGATGTACTACACTGATGCATCACGTAGGATGGACCTCCATGGGGGTGGACGTCGAGGGGGTTGACAAATGCGCGGAAAAATGGCACGCTTCGGGTGTGGTGAATAAGTTTTCAGTATACCGCAAGGAGAAATGACGGATGGCGGCGGCAAAGGAAGATCCCAAGACAAAAGCGCTCGATATCGCGGTAGCGCAATTGGAAAAGCAGTTTGGCCGGGGCACGTTGGTGCGCCTCGGGGACAACCAGTTCGACAACAAGGTTCGTGCTATTCCCACGGGAAGCCTGTCGTTGGACATCGCCACTGGCGTCGGCGGGATGCCTCTGGGGCGCGTGGTAGAGATTTTCGGGCCCGAATCGTCGGGTAAAACGACGCTGGCCTTGCATGTGGTGGCAAACTCACAGCGGCGCGGCGGCATCGCGTGCTTTATTGACGCTGAACATGCGCTGGACCCCACATTTGCGACGAGGCTGGGCGTAGACATTGACAATCTGCTGGTGTCACAACCAGACACCGCGGAGCAGGCGCTGGAAATTTGCGAGGCGCTGGTGCGCAGCAATGCGGTCGAGGTGGTCGTAATTGACTCCGTGGCCGCCCTGGTGCCGAAGGCGGAAGTTGAAGGCGATATGGGCGATAGTCATATGGGCTTGCAGGCGCGGCTTATGTCGCAGGCATTGCGCAAACTGACCGCGTCGATTAGCCGTTCGCGAACCTTGGTGATCTTCATCAATCAGATTCGCGACAAAATTGGCGTCATGTTCGGCAACCCGGAAACGACAACCGGCGGGCGCGCACTGAAATTCTACGCCAGCATGCGCGTGGACGTTCGGCGCATCGCGACAATCAAGGAGCGCGAAGAGGACGTCGGCAACCGCGTGCGCGCCAAAGTCGTGAAGAACAAGATGGGCCCCCCATTCCGGCAGGCGGAATTCGACATACTTTTCAGCGAGGGAATCTCGCGCGAAGGTGATATACTGGACCTTGCTGTTGAAGCCAAGCTGGTGCAGAAGAGCGGTGCTTGGTTTTCAATGAACGGTGAGAATCTGGGGCAAGGTCGCGAAAACACACGTCAGTTCTTGAAGGATCATCCGGAAGTGACCGAGAAACTTCGTGCTCAGATCATTGCCGCGAAGGGACTCGCATGGGATGCCCCTTCATCGGATGCAACTGACGCAGTAGAAAGTACGTCTGCCGATAAATAGGCAAGAACGCATAGATGAAACGTGGGTGCCGTCAGGCCGGTATACGCGGGTTTGGCTGCTGGGGCTTCTTGTCCTTACGGCAGCGCTCGCGGGGGCGGCTCTTTTCGCCAAGTACAAGCTCGAAGGAATCCGCGGAGCCGTACTCGACAATGCGGAGTCCCGAATAGGCGCCCAGTTCCAGGTCTCGTCCGTTTCTGCGTTTGGCCTGCGCGGATTGGAAGTGGAAGGAATCAACGTCACCTTTCCGACTCCAAGCGGCATGACGGTGGCGTGTCGCGTTCCCGCAGCCTACGTTTACGTGGACTTGCTGGATCTGTTCTACGGCGAAGTCTCTATTGAGCGCGTTCAACTGGACGGCGCGAGTATCACGGTGCATCGTCCGGTGGATGTCCCGTGGTTGCAGCGCGACAAGTCCGACAAAACCAGTTCCCCCTCCCCCGCTTCTCCCTCATTCCCGTTTCGGGTCATGGGTAAGGGATGCAGCCTGACGATCGAAAATGTGGTGGGAGAATCCCGTTTGACCATCACGGACATCGACTTTGATGTCTCTCGCTTAGCGGATTCGTCATCATTAGCGGCGACATTGAAAGGACAACTTGAGGGCAGTCCGGAAAAGACGATTCATCTGGATCTGCAATATGCATCTGCGAAAGATTTCGACATCAAGGCAGCGTGCTCTCAAATCAATGCGGCAGATGTGAACGTGTTCTTGCCTGCGAATCAGCACATCGTGCAGGACGGCTCCGTAAGCCCTTCGATTCGCCTGGCTGGACGTAGCGACGAGACGATCGACTTGTCTATCGATGCGCCGTTTGTGGGCGTAGCTATCCGCAATCAACCCACGTTTATGCGCCCGGCGACAGGTGTTGCGAGTGCAATCGGTAACTACGATCCCGCCGAGAAAGTGCTCAATCTCTCAATGTCCTCCATCGAATCGGACCAATTCGCTGGGACTTTGTCCGGGAAAATTCTCGCCAATGAGAGACTGCCCATACTCGATCTCACCTTTGCATCCTCCAAGCTGCCCATTCAGGACGCATTGGAGACTCTGCTCGAAGGCAAGGTTGAGCGGTATGGCAAGTTGGAGTATTCATTGGATGGAGAAGCCAGTTTCTATTTGTCAGCGCGCGGTCCGAGCGACGATCTGACTATTGAGGCACGCGGAGTTGCGGCGGGTGGTCAGGCGAAGTTTTCGCCCACCAACAGTCAATGGCCAAGAGTCTCGCTGACCTTCGGGCGTTTGGATGCGGCATGGGATTCCAAGTCGCGACAGCCCGTGGCCTCCCTGGCGGTGCTGGATGGCAAAGTGAGCCAACAGAAGTACGACGTGCAGGCGGAGCACATCGCCGGCGCACTGCGCTTGAACGGCGATGTTGTTCAAGTGGCCCCGTTGACTGCCGTAGTCACGGGACAGCCTGTGATTGCAAGCGGCGAGTACAACATCAAGACAAAGACCGCCAAAGGAAAACTCAGCGGCAGCGTTGCAGGCATGGAAAAGACAAAGCTCGCCGAGTCTATTCGTAACACGACACTGGCGGGAGCGGCCTCCGTGAATTTGGAGGGCGCATGGAAAAACAACACGTGCACCTTCTCCGGCTCGGTGGATGCAACACAGGCCAGCATCGCGTATCGCTGGTACTTCCTCAAACCGATCGGCATGGGCGCAAGCGCACAGGTCCAGGGTGAGTTCATACCGAAAAAGCGATTCTCCGTCGATGTGACCGGATTGGTAGCCGGTTCCGAGATAAAGTCAATTTCGAAGTTTTCCCACAACGGTACGCGATGGGTTTTGCGATCATCCAAGGCCACGTCGGACAAGTTGGATCTCGTTTCCGTGGGAAAGTGTCTGACCATACCTTACCAAGTGGAAAACGGAACGGGAACGGCCGCAACCTATGAGTGGATTCGCGACAACGATCAGACCCAAGACTGGCACGCAACCATGAGTTGTGCCGTGACAGACGAAGTCTCGGTTCGCGTCAAAGGCGGCAACGCTCCGATGGTGGCAAAGAACGTGCAGTTTTCCGGAATCATGAATCAGTCAGGAGAAGTGTCTGCCGGTGAAATGACCCTGGATGCCAAAGAGGCAAACATGCCGTCTCTCCGGAGTGGCAAGTGGTTTGTGCCGTTTGAACGCGATTTCACGAAGTATCCGCCCACCGATTGGAAGTGGACATACCACCTGAAGTGCTCCTCAATTGAAGTGCCACCATGGAAAGGGTCGGACTTTGTTGGCGAGGCTTACACCACGCTGAACGAATCCGGTTTCACGAACTATGTGGCCAATGTCGATGGCGGTGGTGTGCTGAGCGGGACCATCAAGAATGATCGAAATCAGAATGAGTACCATTCCACAAACGAGTGGAAGCAAATCCCCGCCCATTATATGATGGAGCACCTGCAACTCCCCTTGGCGTTTAAGGGATTGATGTCAGGGAAGATGGAGTATTCCCAAGATAGAGACGATCCGCGCTCCCGAAAGGGCAGCGGATACTTCGAGATGGGTGAAGGGCAGTTTAGCGCCGATTTCTTGCTCGCTATGTTGGAGCAACAATTGGACAGCCAGACGATGGTTCTTCCCCCCTCTCTCAAGTTCTCACAACTCCATGCGGATGTTGAAGTTGAGAAGGACGTAATTCGAACACCCTCGATTAAGCTGGTGTCGGATGCGATTCGTATCGAGGGTTCCGGGAGGTTTGTTACCGACGGGGACGTGGACTATAATATCCGCGTTGCGGTGAATCCGGATGCGGCCGACCGCATCCCCCTGCTGCACGACAATTTTAATGTGCAGGGGCACAAGCTGGCCCAGCGAGACATTGAGTTGGCATTCCGGTTGACGGGTCCCACGGTGAAACCGAAAGGGGAAGTCACGGGAACGCCCCCGCTCCATGTCACGTTGATGAGTGGATCGTTGGAGGCCGCGAACGAAGCGTTGCGTGTCATCGATGCGCCACGCCGGATTCTGGTCGACCTCCTGAAAACTGGTGGCGGAATAATCGGAGTACGAAAGCCGACGCAAGACGGTAGTCCCAATTAGGATTTTATGGATATTCGTATAGGTAAACAAGGCCGTTCCTGTGTGGCCACTAATCGACAATTTGAGCACGGCGAAGAGGTCATTTCGCTGGTTAGGTATGAGAATCAAGAGCTTATTCGCGAAGATTTTGCGAAAGAAGCGTGGGAGCAAGGCCGAAGCGGTGGCGCGCTTGCCGTCTGGTCAAGCCCATTTATCGATCCAAAAGTCGTGGAGCAGGAACCTCCAGAGCGGTTTTCTCCATTAAGACAATTGTTTTATAATAGCGTCGAGAGCACAGACCGCTGTGAACTCGCCAAGGCGTTCCTGGCCGCACAGTTGTTGCGCCGCCAGAAGGTCTTTAGGCTTCTGAAAGAATCGGACGATTCAGACGGAGAATCCAGGGTCACGTTATACACGGACCGCATTGGAAATCGGCTCATTGAAGTCCGAGACCCGAATCTGTCGTACACCGAGCTCGAAGCCGGACGCGTCGCGTTGTTGCGAGAATTGGCAGAACTGGAGAATCCCGAACCGGAGACGGTTGAGGTGAGTAATGGCGAACAACAAAACTAAGCGATACGAGGGGGATGATGCCCCCACTTACCAATTCACGTCCTATCAATTGGTAATGATGATTTGCGCAGGTCTCTTGCTGATGCTTCTGGTCTTCATGGCGGGAAGTTTTGTTCAGGGGATCAATAAGTCAAAGGACAAGGCATCCGGAGATTCAGTTGCCACGACTTCTGAGAAGGACAAGCCGGAACCCGTCAAGAAGACCGAGACACCAAAGCCCGTCGAGTCAGGAACCGTACGAAAAGAAGGGGTTCAAATTTCCCCCAAACCAGTGACGATTCCATCGGGCGACAAGACCGCAAGCGCGAAGACGACACGCGATGGAGGCGCCGCCTACATACCTGCTCCGCCCCCGTCGCGGCCTTCGAATCCAATTCCCCCTGCTCCGCCAGCCGCACAGGGTAAGCCGCAAGTCACCGACATACCGCCCGTGACCAAGGACAAGACGCCTGTTGCGGAGTCAAAAACGGACAAGCCGGCAGAGCCGGCGGCGGCAAAACCGACAGCTTCAGCCACGCCACCGGCCGCCTCGGCACCAGCCACCCCCCCGGCCACTTCCAAGCCGATGGAGGTAGCTGCCGCAACGCCGCCTACAGCACCCGCGCCCACAGCGACACCGGTCAAGGAAGAGAAACCTGCGGCACCCGAAAAGACGCAACCGGTCAAGACGGAAGGTGCGCCTGAGAAAGTCATACCCGAGAAGGACTCGGCCTCGGGCGGCTACACGGTTCAGATTGCCTCGTTTGAGGCTGCGAAGCGGTCCGTGGTCGATGAGTATGTGGCGCGCATCAAGAACAAGAGCGATTTTGACGTACGTGTGATACCCTCCAAAGATGGATCTCGCTTACGAATTTGCATTGGCCAGTACTCCAATAAGAAGGATGCTGACAAAGCGCGCGACGAGTTGAGGTCGGTCAAGGAGTTTAAAGAGTGTTGGGTTCTGGCACTGAACGACTAGGGTTTCGGTTGGCGGAAAGGGGAACAAGTAGGTATGAAGGTGGCCGTAATCGGACCGGGGGCCATGGGGTGCCTATATGCGGCTCGGCTTTCACGGAGCGGAATTGATACTGTACTTGTAGATCATCGTTCCGATCGTGCAGCCCGCTTGAGTGGCAGTGGAATCCGCGTGGAGGCACCCGAAGGCGAATTCACTGCAGAGGTCAAAGCTGTTTCATCTGTTCCAGCCAGCGTCGATCTGGCGATTGTTCTTGTTAAGTCCAATCTCACCAGTACGTTGGCGTTTAATGGAAAGATGAGCGTGTTGACGCTTCAGAATGGCCTTGGAAATGTTGAAACACTTTGTGGAACAGCAGGTAGCGCCAACCTAATGGCGGGGGTCACTTCAGAAGCCTCAACGCTTCTGGGTGAAGGTCATGTAAAGCATGTTGCACGCGGCGTCACGCGCTTTGGCGCATGGACTTCGTGTCCGGTGGCGTCTGCTCAGCAGGTCTTGGTCAAGGCAGGATTCCAAGTTGAAATCACGGATTCACCGGGACAAGTCATCTGGGAGAAGACGGCGATCAACTCCGGCATCAATCCACTGACCGCGCTGCTCAACATCACGAATGGCCAAATCCTGCAAATTCCCGAGGTGCGCCAACTGATGCGCGACCTGGTCGTTGAGGCAGTCAAGGTGGCCTCGACGGAAGGATACCGCTTTACCCACAGTGTGGTCGAACTCGCCGAGGCAATGTGCGTCCAGACCAGCGAAAACGTATCCTCGATGCTTCAGGATGTGCGTGCTGGCAAGCCGACCGAGATCGACGCCATAAGCGGCGAGATCGTACGCCGTGGGTTGCAGGCGGCTCTTCCGACTCCGCGGACGCGTGTTGTCTGGCAACTGGTGAAAGGCCTCGAAAAGCGTTGAGCTTTGATGGGCTTGTCTATGCAAGTCCGGTAAAATATACTTATCGGAAGAGGCTTCTTTTATGCCTTGTGCCGCCGATAATATCCCTGTGCCTGCGTATTATATTCCTCACGTGCCGCGTCGAAATCAGGAATTACGAGTACCTTAAGGGGGAGATAGCCTCCCACGGCAAAACCCTGATTGCGTTCTGGCATGAGGTGCTTGCGCTGGCCATGTGGCGCTATCGAGGTACGAGATACCATACACTCATTAGTTACAGCTACGACGGGGAAATGGCCGCGCGCGTAATTCGCTGGTTTGGCCTGCGGGCTCTTCGCGGATCGTCCAGCCGGGGCGGCAGCGAAGCCCTCCGTCAGATGGAATTGGCCTTGAGGCAAGGCATCACCATTGGCTTCACGCTCGATGGACCGCGCGGACCGAGACGCAAAGCAAAACCTGGAGTTGCCATTCTCTCGGGGCGAACCCAAGTTCCGGTGGTGCCGTGCGCATTTGCCGTAGATCGGGCCTGGCGGCTTCGATCCTGGGACCGGTTCGTAGTGCCGAAACCCTTTTCACGGATTGTCTGCGTCTGCGGTCCGCCCATTCCTCCCCCCGCCGACGACACGGCCGAAACCGTTGAAAGACACAGGACCAGGGTGGAATCGGCCTTGAACGCGCTTCACCAGGAATTGGAGCAGGAACTGGGCGTTGTCTCCGGCTAATACCTGTTCCCTGTGCGCGCCGATCAGACAGGCCGAGCCTAGTTCCCCCAACCGAGCTCCTTCTTAAGCTTCATCCACTCGCGATAGTCCAGGTCGCGGAGTGGGCTCCTTATTTGGTCTATTACGGTCATGGGACCTTCTGGACCGCCGTGCGCGTCAATAAGCGCCTTTAGCTCGCGGTCCCAGGCCGCAGTTACCGCCTCCTGAGGCATATCCTTGGAATCAGGGAAACTATCAATATCCCACAGCGTTTCGTAAGGGAATGGCGGAGTCATCGCTTTGTCCTGCGAAAAGTCATACGCGTAAACCCGAGATTCCCCACCACTCCCCTTCATTCTCATGGTAACGGCGAACAGCGCTCCATCACGCGACCACTCCATACCGGCCAAGTCTTCAGAGAACCCAAGCTCGATGTTCTCGATGTAATGGGGTGTCTGCGATGCGTCTTTCCGAACAAAGAAGTACCATCCCCGCCCTATGGAGCCCGCCTCCAATAGCCACGCTTCATGCGCGACCCCCTGTGCCGTTGGTTTGCAGACGTACACTTCAGGATGGTCGAATCTCATGACCATCCACCGTTTGAAAAGGACGCATGATACCCCGACCGCGCACACAAACAGCACCAAACTCGCGAAACAGCCGATCTTGAGGTACTTCTCATTCCACTTCACCGTCGTCTCCCCCGACCGTCCGAAGTCACTTTCAAGCCATCGGTGTGATAGTAGCACAGCGGTGAATTACCGACAACAGACTCGAAGCGCAGCCACGCCCATAGTGATCGGCGGTCACTACGATGTTTGGGGCGCCTCTCCCCCGCTGTCCGCGATTCTGCGGCGGAGTTGGCCGCAGGCGGCGTCAATGTCTTGCCCGCGTTCGCGTCGCAGGGTCGTTACGATGCCGTTGCGAACGAGGATATCCCGGAATGTGGCGCAACGGTCAGGCGGCGGGGCGGCGAATCCCAGATCGGCTACGGGGTTGCATGGAATCAGGTTTACGGATGCCTTGAGTTGGCGGGCCAGTTTCACAAGCTCTTCGGCGTCCTTCTGAGAATCGTTAACGTCCTTGAGGAGCGTCCACTCAAACGTAATCTGACGCCCGGTCTTCTCGATGTAGGACTTGATAGCTTTCACGAGCGCTTCGATCGGGTACTTCTTGTTAAGCGGGACGAGCTTTGTTCGGAGCGCGTCGTTAGCCGCATGAAGCGACACGCTAAGCCGTACTTGCCAATTCTCTTCGGCGAACCGCTCGATGCCTTTGACCTCTCCCGCTGTGGAGACGGTGATGCGCCGCGCCCCAATGCCGAGGCCGTCCGAGGCCATGAGCAGGCGAATACTCCGCATCGTGGCCTCATAGTTTCGGAAGGGCTCGCCCATCCCCATGAATACGATATTTGGCGAGCGCCCCTCCATGTCCTCACCCGCAAGCAGATACAGCGCCTGCTCCACGATTTCGCCCGGATTCAGGTTCCGCGTATAACCCGATGCACCCGTCGCGCAGAAGGCGCACTTGACTGCACACCCCACTTGTGTCGAGAGACAAATCGTGCTGCGCTCACGATCCCGGATAAGCACAGTCTCCACCGTTTCACCGTCGGCAAGGCGAAGCAACGCCTTCTTTGTGCCCGTCGAACGGTTCGACTCCGACATACTCACCAGCGAAAGCTGGCTCGCGGAACACTCTTCCTTCAGGCGCTGCCGCAGCTCCTTCGAAAGATCCGACATCTGTTCGAAGTCGAATACGCACTTCTTGTGCAGCCACCGGAAGATTTGGCGCCCCTGATAGGGTTTCAAGTTCAGCTTCTCGGCAATTTCCGTGGGATTGTACTCGGTAACGTTAATCATGGTTTTCCTGGCCGCCAGGCGATGCGAAACAAGGCATCGTCCAAGGTCGTGTTGATTCGGATATTGCGCATTTCAAACGTCATGCGCGCTTGTTGCGTGGGAAATGACACATCAATCTTCGCGGGAAACATCACCCCGTCCGATACGTGATAATCGCTCAAAAGCGTTACGGCCAACGGGTCGCCGGATTCGAGCAGCCGCTCATTCTTCACAACCACCCACGGCGGACCATGGACGACGATACGGCGGCGCGGATGCCGCGCCGGTCCAATAAGCAATGTCGCCTCCTGGGCCGCGGCGTCGTACGCGATAACGCGCATGTGACGCTCCGGGATGCGCGCCCACTCCTCGGGAATGAACATTTCGCGGGCAACATCCGATGGAGAAACACTGAACGGAACGCTCTCGATGACCTCGCCTTCCAGCCGGTAGTAGTAGCGTTCGTCCACGTCACGTTTCGTAGGGAACTCAATGAGAAACTCGTTGCCACGGCTGGTCAACTCGAAAGCGACGATATTGAGCTTGATGCGGCCTTCGACATGCAGGTCGCCCGGCTTGCGAAAGGCTACCATCCCGGAGGGGAAACGCTCCGTAGCCTTCAACTCCGGAGACTCGATGGTGAAGGACCCTGCCGCTCGGAAATTCGTCAGTTTGGCGTCGTTTTCCGCAAGCGCGGCCCGCACCTCTTGGGCGGTCGGCGCGCCGGGCGCCAGTTCCGTGTGTTCGACGCGCTGTCCCAACGTGGCGCATCCCGCAACGAGCCCCAGAAGGGCCGCTACAACCCCGAGAAGTCCCGTCCGGACAGGGTTATACGGTGATTGGGTTCCGTGGAAAGGAGCGATCATGGCTTGAGTTTTTGCTCGGGGTTGTCTTTGTTGCATCGAGTATGGACGTATGATACACTTTGTCGCTTTCGAGTTGCCAGGTAAACAGTGGCGGCCCTTCGTGTTGGCGCGCCGCAGAGTTCGAAATTGGGAGTTTGTCATGTCACGGGTATGTGAATACAGCGGTACGAAACCCCATGTTGGGAAGCGCGTCATCCGCCGCGGTAAAGCGAAGAAGTCCGGCGGTATCGGTCAGAACGTGACTGGTATTACAAAGCGCCGTTGGAAGCCGAATCTGCAGCGCATTCGTATTATCGATGAGAACGGTACGGTGCGTCGCGTTCGCGTGTGCGTGAAGTACATCAAGGCCGGTAAGTTCATCAAGGCCGCCAAAGGGCGCAAGGTTGCCGCGAAGTCGGCGTAATCTCTCGCCGTTAGCATCACAGTGTTTTAGAGCCGCTGAACCGCCAAGGTTTGGCGGCTCTTCATTTCTTCAGAAAGCAGAAAGCGAATGA
>JAIBAQ010000185.1 GCA_019695095.1 Candidatus Hydrogenedentota bacterium | reverse complement strand
TAGCCTCGGCTATGCGGTCCATGGTCAGGCCGTGGTAACCGCGCTTCAGAAGGATGGAGCGAGCAGCGTCGAGAATTAGTTCCTCGCGTTCTTTAAAGGCGCGGCGTTTTCGTGCTGCAATGCCCATGCGTGGATCTTATGACGAAGCGTAGGTTTTTGTCAATACGTATACTTGCCCCTCTGCGTTTTCCTTGATTTGTGTTCTGTGAGAGCGCCGAGGGGCGAATTGGCAAGGCTTAAAGGTCGGTTCTGGTCAGATAATGGCTCAAAAGAGGGCCTTTCCGGGCAGAAATAAGGCATTAATCAACAATTGTAAACAATTAACGTCTGGGATGACATCTGAACAACAAACGTCTTAGAGTTCTTCTTGTTCGATTTCACGGGTCTTTCGATGCACACCGGCGCGCCGGGAAGGCAGCATCTTGCCCCTGATTCGCGTGAGCCGCCTACGGAATGCCTCTAAAGGAGCCTGCTCAAACTCAGTCGCGCGCCCCAGGGCTTCACGTGTTTCCAGGTACTCGACGGCCTGCTGACAAAGGCGTTCCGCTTCCGCATAGTTGCGGGTCTTGTGTTCATAGTGCTTCGCTAACTCCAGGCGGACCCATAGGTTGCTGGGCTGCTCCTGGAGAATTAGGGAAAGCGAATTCTCGACCCGATCGAAGTCGCCAAGGCGTTTGGCTGCATGTGCGATGAGCTCAAGACAGCCTACTCGCCGGTCAGGGTCTGTCTCGATTTCCAGCAATCGGTCGCCGTGCGCCACTACGTCGGAGTATTTCTTCTGTTTGAGACATACCCGCAATAGCGAGAACCGGTCATCATTGTGCTCAAAGCCTCGACCATCGGGTTCTCCCAGGCAGCGGGAAAGCCATCCGGTCAGTGCCACCAGCGATAGGATATCCATGCGGTGATGGTAAAAGACGGGGGCGAGGCGCCGGGCGTCGCGCGTACGGAGATAGTCGAACCAGAGCTGCGGAATCTCGTGGCCGGGCACGTCCCCGTGACGTTCCAGTCCGAGGACTTCGCGCTCCACGTTTCCCAGGCTGCAATTGCCCAACCTGCGCTTGAAGAAGCGGCGCGCGGCATGAAGTAGATCGAAGTGTAGGGCGCCATCCATCCGGAACCGGATTCGATTTTGGATGAACCTCGTTCGCAGAAGCGGCATGTCGAAGGTCTTGCCGTTGTAGCTGACAACGGTTTCGCACGGCTTCATGACTTCATCCAGGTACTGAAGCATGGGCTCTTCGTCGTCATAATCGCGCATGAAACACTGGTCGAGGCGTAACCCCTCTTCGACGAAATAGGCGATTCCCACCAGGAAGGCTACCGTCCCCGTGCCTCCCGAAAGTCCTGTCGTTTCCGTGTCGATGAAGAAGGCCGTGCGGGGATTGAACTCGATCAACTCGTCGTCGGAGGCCGAAAGGGCAATGTGCTCGCCGCGCGCTTCGAGTACCGAGTCCAGAGTGACAGCTCCGTGAGGAGTGTGCCAAGGATACGTATGAGACACGAGGTAAAAGCCGGACTTCTCGTCCCCAACCAGTGTTCCTGGCACTGCAGTGTCGATTTCATACACGCCAGATTCCCGCAGCCGTTGGAGGTCTTCCAGGCGCTGCCGCCATTCGGAGCCTTTCATCACGCCGCTGCGCGAAAGCAACTCATCCAGCTTCTGTCGGTTGATTGAATCCATTCCAAAACCCTGAAAACGATTTTAGTATAATTGAGGGTTGACGTAAAGGGGAATTTTGGAGTGCGTGCCTAAGCGCGATGGCCAAGAGTCTGGTGAGTAGCAGAGTTGTTATGGCTGGATCATGACCGTCGCGCCGACTGGGCAAATACGAAACACCGTCTCAAGGTCCTCGGGGTGCAATCGAAGACACCCGTCGCCGAAGGGCTTACCTACCCGCGACGTGTCGAGTGCCGCATGGATGCCATAGGTTGTAGGACGACCGTCGCGAGCCAACCCCAGCCAGCGCTTTCCCAGAGGATTGCGCGGGTCTCCCGGCGGCACACCTTCTCCCCGGTTATGCCACACCGGATCAGTCAATTTGTTGACCACCGTGAAGACTCCCGTAGGCGTTGTGTCTTCGGCGCCGACGGCAACTGGGATCGTCCGTATTGGCTGACCGTTGCGGTAGAGGGTCATGCTGAAAGAACTCTTGTCGATCACTAAAGCAATCCCTGATTTGGGTAAAGTCGCAGGCGGCTCGGTTGGCTTGCCTTGCTGCTCCCTTCCTTGCAGGGGAGAAGTCGGCGATTCTGATCCAACGCCACCTTCTGGTTCGATGTTCTGTTTTGTGGTGGAGACGGCGAGGTTAGCCAGTCGTTGCCGTATGGACACACTATTGTCGCGCACAAGCGCCGCGTCGCCAATATCGCCGGAAACCGGCGGTCGTGATCGTGGTGCGCTTGGGGAGCCACCTGCTGCGCCTCCGGAGTTGCGCGAAGCCGAAGCTTCACGTGGAGGCTGTTCCTTGACCGATTTCTTCTTCTTGGGCGGCTTGTCGGGCAGGGGGACTGGCTCGTCGTTTTCAGAGGGAAGGCGAACCTGGATGTTGTCGTTTGTTGTGTTGTTTCCCCCATCTGCATGACGGGAAATGCTCCAACCCGTGGCCAGAGGAATCAACAATACGAGCACAATGGGGATCAACTGCTTTCGCTTGTCGGTCTCACGTTTCTTGGAGTTTGCTGATTGGACAGAAGTTGAATGGCCACTGCTGTCGTGAGTCATGACGGTATCACGATTGGGCGTGGGCTGAGCCGAGTTGGGATTGGCGTGCGGAGCAACGGACTTTACGTTAGGATTCAGCAGTGTCTCGACGCCGATAGCGTACGTCGAATCCGGCAATGCCTCTACATGGACGACACGGCCACGCACAAACAATGGCTCGTTATTGTGGGCCGCTTGCGTGAACTCGATCTCAAGGGAACTTCCGATAGGGAGGGTCGGAGACGTGACAATCCCCAAGCCATCGCGGCTTATATCGGCAACAACCCCCTCTTGAAGTAGGGAGGCCCCTCCGCCCCGGGCTAGAAGCACATGCTTCTGCGATGGCACGCGCGGCGCCCGACGGCGCTCATAACTCCTTTTATCTGGACCTGACGCCAAGGCCGTAACGTCTCCATTCCGTTGAAAACGTCGCTGAGATTCGACCGTATACCAAGGAAATATACCACATAACTATGGAAACTGGCGAGATTAAATCGAGTAGGGAAACCTCGCTTGCTTGTCTGCAACAGTTGGGGCGCGACGGCTCCACGCCCAGGATTGGAGAGAACTCAAGTCCTTTTGCTAAAGCCGATTAAGTCCATTCAAAGCTGCAACACGATAGGCCTCGGCCATCGTCGGATAGTTGAAGGTGGTATTGACGAAGTACTCCAAGGAATTGGCAGAGCCCTTCTGCGACATGATTGCCTGGCCGATATGGATAATCTCTGAAGCATTTGCCCCAAAGCAGTGGATTCCCAGAATCGCAAGCGTCTCCCGGTGAAAAAGTAACTTCAGCATACCCACCGTCTGCCCCATGATCTGTGCGCGGGCCAGACTTTTGAACTGAGCATGGCCCACCTCATACGGAACTTTTGCGTGGGTGAGATCGCGCTCGGTTTTTCCAACCGAGCTGATTTCCGGAGAAGTGTAGATCCCGGTCGGAATGTCTTGCACCAGGGATGGTTCCGCTTTCCCGAGAATGTGCGTAGCAACGTATCGTCCTTCGACGTAGGCGGCGCTTGCCAACGATGAACGCCCTGCGACGTCACCGGCCGCGTAGATGTGCGGCAATATCGTCTGATAGGAATCGTTCACCTCAATTTGCGCCCTGGAATTCGTGGTGATTCCAAGCACCTCTAAGTTCAGTCCGTCCGTGTTACCGGTTCGGCCGTTGGCCCAAAGGAGTATGTCCGACTTAAGTTGTTTGCCGGACTCCAAGTGTAGGATGACTTCAGTGTCGCGTCCTTCCACGCGCGAACACGTCTCCATGTGTCGAATGAGAACACCACGGTCGCGAAGGTGATAACTCAACGCATCTGTGATCTCGTCGTCGAGGAATTCGAGCAAGCGTCCGCGTGTGTTGACCAGATTTACCTTGCAGTCCATGTTGCGGAAGATGGACGCGTATTCGCACCCAACCACACCAGCACCGTATATCGTGATCGAACGAGGGGTGTGATCGAGCGTGAGGATCGTATCGCTGTCGAATATTCTGGGATGTGTGAAGTCCACATCGGGCGGATGATAGGGCCTGCTTCCTGTTGCGATGATGATGGAATCCCCGGTGAGGCGGTACGTCTCTGTGCCATCTTGACGCACTTCCACGGTATGAGCGTCCGCGAAGGCGCCATTTCCGCTGAAGATGGGGACGCCGTTTCGGTCGTAGAAATTGCGCCGCATCGAGACTTGATGCTCAATGACGGACGCGGCGTTCTTTCGGAGTTGTCCGAACGAGAGCGACTGCGAGAGTCCGGAGTCTTTGAAGAGGGTGCTTGAATTGGTGGAGGTGAGTTCTTGCACCGCATGACGAAGCGCTTTGCTTGGAATGGTGCTGAGATGGGTGCAATGGCCGCCAACTCGATCCATGCGTTCTATGACGCCGACGTTCTTGCCCCCCTTGACGGCCTGCATGGCCGCCCCTTCTCCGGCGGGCCCCGTTCCAATAACTAAGACATCAAAATGCGGTAATCCAGGCATTGCAGATTCACTTTCGAAAGTCTGGGTAAGAGACAACTTGGCGAAACGGTATCATGCTGCGCCTGTCCCATCCAAATGATCGTCCGTATTGCGGCGTGGGCAGGTGCCTCCTACACGGCCTCCTCGGTTCCAAGCGGGGGAAGGAGTTTCGCGCCCTCGGAACGTGCGATGTACGTGGCTGCGGTCAGGTCTCCCACAACATTGACCACGGTACGGCACATGTCGAGTATTCGATCTACTCCGATGACCAAGGCGATCAGGGCGGGATTGACGCCAATCGTGGACAACACAACGACAATGAAGGGTATAGACGCCGCGGGAACGCCTGCTGTACCTATTCCGCCCAGAATGGCCATATAGAGGACCATCAGTTGCTGGCCCAGGGTGAGGTCGATTCCGGCAAATTGCGCAAGGAACAGCACGGTTACTCCTTCAAACAAAGCCGTCCCGTTTTGATTCGCTGTAGCGCCGACCGTGAGCACAAAGGAATTGATATCGCGCGGGACGCCCAGGTTGTGCTCGCACTCACGCAACGCAGTCGGTAACGTTGCGTTGGATGAGGAGGTGGAGAATGCCGTTATCACGACCGTCTTGATCCGGCGAAAGAACTCGAAGGGCGATATGCGCGACAAGACGGCAACGGAGAGTGAGTAGACGACAAACATCTGCAGAGCGAGACCCGTGAGCACGGTGACTACGAACCATCCGAGGCTAAACAGCAAAGGGAAGCCGAAACGCGCCGTCATGGTAAAGAGCAGGGCGAATACGGCGTAGGGTGCAAGCATCATCACCAGGTGGATTCCCTTGGCGACGGCCTCGTATGCGCCTTCCAGGACGCGTATGACGGGCTGGGCCGATTCGCCAATCAGAGTCAGCGTAATTCCGATGAACAGGGAGAAGAACATCAGGCCAAGCATGTCGGGAGGATCGGAGGCGGCTGCCTGAACAACGTTGGTTGGAACAATCGACTTGATGACCGCCATGAGAGGTGTGTTGGTTGGGATACTCGTCGACTTTGCGGTTTCAACGCGCGCCTCCGCTTCTTTTCCGTAGCGTTCCTGCAGGCGCTGGCTGACGGTGGGATCGATGCGCGTACCCGGACGGACTAGGTTTGACATGGTTAACCCGATGACAACTGATATCGCAGAGATAACCACGGTGTAGATCAGGCATTTGACGCCTACGCGGCCCACACGGCGTATGTCCCCGATACCTGCCACGCCAAGCACCAACGAGCAGAAGACCAGTGGAACCACGAGCATAAGGAGCAATCGAAGGAAGAGCTGACCCAAGGGTTCGGTGACTTGAAGCGTAAGCCATTGGAGAGCGGCAGACTCGTCGCCAAGCACTGCATTCAGAATGCCCCCCAGGCACGCACCACCAACAAGCCCAATCAGGATCCGTACGTGAAGCGGAAACCTGGAACTGGAGGAAGCCGTCATGCGTTGGTCCTTCGCGCGTTGTCACCGGTCAAGTCGCGGCCTTCCCACAACAGGCCGAAATGCACTGTACCGAAGCCTTCACGTGGGTACAAGTCTGCATTGAGACATTGGGGAGATTTGACGCCAGTGAGAGCAGGGGAGATAATAGTCCTCAGACCGCATCCAAGGGGGATTCAGGTCTAATTCGGCTTGACCAAAGTAAGGTTCGAGTCTGTGCTCGAGCGGGGGACAAGAAGATATACGTCCCGCTGTCAAAATGGTCATGCAAGAACGATGAGCGGCCCACCATGAAAGAGGGCCAATAGAGCAATTCTGGGGGACCATATCGTTGAGGTTTGCGCGTTGTTGGGTGATTTCGCGTATACCGAGCGGTAGGTAGGGATTTATGGCGATATTCGTTGAGTTTCCGGTTCTTTGGGGGAGAGGTTTCACTGCAACTTCGTTCCGCCGTCCTGCACGGTCGATGAAAGGTGGCGTCCAGCCTCGCGCAATTCTCGCGGCCGTTCTTGTGACTCTGTCCACGCTTCAGGTTTCTGCTGGAGAGTCCATGTCTCTGGAGCAAGCGCTGTCGAATATGCGAGCGAGAAACGAGGCGCTGATGGCGTCCGACGACGACATCCGGCAACGTGAGTCCGAACGGGCGGCTGCCAAAGGTCTTCGTGCGCCGCTGGTCGAATTGGACTTGCGCTACAACATACTCAACGACCCTGTGGCTATCCGCATTGGCCGCCTGGGGGTGGAAGTCCAAACCGAGTACTTCTGGAAGGGTGAGGCAACCGCGACAATGCCGCTCTATGCCGGTGGCCGGATTGCCGCCGCGAACGAAGCGGCAGGTGCGCGGGTTGCCGAGGCGCATGCCGAGCGCGATAGAACCGATGACGAATTGGTTACGGAATTGGCGCAGCGCTACTTCGGTGTGTGTCTCGCCAAACGCGCGTTGGAAGTGCAGCAACTTAAAGTGAAGACGATGGAGCAGCAAAGCTATCGCGCGAAGCGGCTCATGGAAGAGGGCATCATCTCGCGGGCGGAATGTCTCAACGCGGAAGTCGCGTTGGCCAACGCACGTGTCGAGTGCGACGCATCCGCACGCGACGTATCCATCGTTTCGGAAGGCTTGTCGAACATCGTGGTAAGCGACGGCCCAATTGACCCATCCACGCCTCTGTTCATTCTCCGCAACCTGGAGCCTTGCGAGGTGTTTCAGCAACGTGTGGACGAAGGGCATCCGGTGATGAATCTGCTGGATGCCAAACACCATCTCGCCGAGCAAGGAGTCCGCGCTGAGCATGGGGAGAGAAAGCCTACGGTGTACTTGTTCGGCATGCATGAACTCGTACCCCGCGATCTCACGTTGCTCGACCCCAAGTGGGCGGCGGGAGTGGGGGCCAAGTTCACCCTGTTTGACGGGTTCCAGGCGCGAAACAAGGTGGAGGCTGCTCGTGCTCAAGAACAGAAAGTCACGCATTTGCAGTCGAAGTATCGACGAGACCTCAAGAGCCTGGTATTGAAGCGCTATGAGGAAATGGCAAAGGCAATCGAGCAATACGATGGTCTTGAGTCGACGTTGGAACTCACCAAGGAAAACCTGCGTGTGCGTACGCGTGCCTTCGAGGAGGGGCTTGCGACTTCGCTCGAAGTTGTGGATGCCACACTCACCCTGGCACGCGCCGAACTGGGACGTTACAAGGCCGCGTACGATTTTGACACGGCGTTCTTTCAGCTCCTGGAGGCTTCCGGGAGCACGGAGCAACTCTCGCAGTATATGGCGAAGTCGGTTGCTGTGCAGGAACACGAGTGGGTCGCAGCCCTCCAATCCTCGGCGGCTACTACGGCAAACGGCATTCATCCTACCGAAGCAAAGGAATCCCAATGACCTTCGTGGCGCGTCTGTTCTCGATGTTAATCGTCCTTTGCTTGATAGCAGGGGTTGCAGTTTCCGCGTGGTATTTCAAGCAGCCCTTGCCTCAATGCATTCAGGGCGAGGTAGAAGCGACGAAGGTGAATGTCTCCGCAAAAGTCCCGGGGCGCGTGGAGGAAATGCGTGCCGAGGAGGGGCAGTCCGTCAAGAAGGGCGACATTGTGGCCGTACTCGATCGTCCGCAGCTTCAAGCGAAACGCAACCAGGCGCAAGCGGCGGAAACCGCGGCGGGTGCGCAGCGGGACAAGGCAGAACACGGAGCGCGCGAAGAACAGATTCGGATGGCGCATAGCCAGTACTTGCAGGCGAAAGCGGGAGCGGAACTGGCGCAGAAGAGTCTCGAGCGCGTGCAGCGTTTGTTCGATGATGGGGTACTGCCCGCACAACGCCGCGATGAGGTGCAAGCGCAGCGCGATATGGCCAACAAGTTGGAGGCTGCTGCAAAGGCGCAATACGACATGGCGGTTAACGGGGCGCGCGAGGAAGACAAAGTGTCGGCTTCCGCGTTGGTGGCGCAAGCCGCGGGGGCTGTTGAAGAGGTCGATTCGCTGATAGAGGAAGCCAACGTTCGTGCGCCAAGAGATGGCGAAGTGGTCGAGCATATCGTGAATCTCGGCGAACTGGCGTCGGCGGGTATGCCCATTCTCACTCTGGTGGACCTTTCCGATGTTTGGGTCACGTTCAACATACGGGAAGATCGCCTTGGCGGGTTGAAGATGGGAGAGAAGATCCAGGGAACGGTTCCCGCACTTAACAACCTTTCTGTCGAATTAGTGGTGACGTACATTGCGGCGCTGGGCGATTTCGCGACGTGGCGCGCGACGAGCGCGGCGGGCGGTTTTGATTTGCGGTCGTTTGAGGTGCGCGCGAAACCCACTCAACCGACCGACGGGCTCCGCCCCGGCATGAGTGTGATCGTGCCGTGGGCTCGAGACGCAGCCGCCACTCAGACAGCCCAGTAAGTGCGATCCCCTCTCTGAGATAAGACCAATGAAGGACTCGGACAAAAACGATTCGAAGTCCGCGATGAGGACGGGCCTTTTGCCCGTCGTCGGGCGCGAGTTGCGCCGGATGACCCGCAGCCGCTTCTACCTCATGTTCCTGTTTGTTCTGCCGCTGACTTCCTTCACGGTCCTTTACTCCACATTTTACAAGGGGGTGCCGCGCGACTTGCCTGTTGTCGTGTATGACGGAGACGACTCAACGCTGTCTCGCCAGATCATTCGAATGCTGGACGCCACACCGGCGCTTGCTGTAGCGGCTTCGGTGCATGATCCCAAGGAAGGTGCTGCCGCGATTCGCACGGGTCGCGCTTATGCCATGGTGTACATGCCCGAGGATCTCGAGCGCGATGCGAAGCGTGGCGACAGTCCTGCCGTGACGGCTTACGTCAACAACCAATGGCTGCTGACCAGCAGCGTCGTCAGCCGGGCGGTGCGCGACGTTGTAGGGACTGTCTCGGCGGGGACCGATATGCGCATGCGAGTTGCGCGGGGCGAGTATCCGTCGCAAGCGAAAGAGACCTACGAACCGATTCGCGTCGATCAGCATCTGCTCTTCAATCCCAACCTCAACTACATGTACTTCTTGTTGCCGGCACTGTTCCCCACGATGATCCAGGCATTCGTGTTGATGATGGCGGTGTGGGTTGTTGGCACTGAACTGAAACATGGCACGGCCAAAGAATGGCTACGTGTATCGGGAAACCGCCCGCTTATCGCCTTGCTGGGCAAACTCGCGCCTCACACCGTCTGCTATTTCGTCCTCACCTGTTTTTCGGTGGTTCTGCTGGTACGATTCCTCGGTGTGCCCATGAACGGAAGTCCGTGGGTGCTGGCGCTGGCGAGCTTGTTATTTGTGCTCGCGTATCAAGCGGTGGGCGTGCTGCTGGTGGTCTTTACGGCCAACTTGCGATTGGCCAGCAGCCTGTCCGGTTTCTATGCGGGGCCTGCATTCGCGGTCGCCGGCGTTACCTATCCCGCCATAGCTATGCCACTGGGAGCCAAGGTCTGGAGCTGGAGCATACCGCTGTCTCATTACCTGCAAGTGCTGCTTCAGCAAACGTTGCGCGGCGCGCCTCCGCAAGCATCGGCCTATCATCTAGGAGTAATGGCCCTTTTTGCCTTCGCGATTCCACTGCTCACCTTGCCGCGGTTGAGTCAGGTCATGCGTGATGCGAAGTTCTGGGGGCGATCATGATTCGGTTCTTTCGCGCCCTGTTTGGCGAATACCGCACGATCTTCTCCGATTCCGGCGTCTTTCTCATCCTATTGGCCGGACTGATGATCTATACGATGGTCTATCCCTTGCCGTATTCGACCGAGGTGATGAAGGAAGTCCCTGTCATCGGTGTGGATCAAGATCACACGGCGTTAAGCCGCAAGCTCATGCGATGGGCCGATGCGACGGAGGAAGTGCGCATCGTCAAAAGCACAGGCGATCTCGCCGAAGCGCAACAGTTCGTCCTGATGGGCGAGGCATGCGGCGTATTCGCCATTCCCGAGGGATTCGAGCGCGACATTCTGCGCGGGGAACAGGCCGTCGTTTCCAGTTATGCAGAGACAACGAGCTTCCTCACGTACCGCCAAGTCGCTACCGGTCTCTACAAAGCGACTGCGACGCTGTCGGCGGGCGTGGAAGTGCGCCGCATGACCGCTGCGGGCTTTGGCGAAGAGCACGCGAAGACCGCGCGCGATCCTTTGCCGTTGGTGACCCGTCCGTTGTTCAACCCCGCGGGCGGTTACGGCACCTATGCCGTCCCAGGGGTGCTGATCCTGATCATGCAGCAGACCTTGCTTATTGCCATTGGCATGCTCGGGGGTACGCGCAACGAGGCCTATCGCACGGCGGGACGTATCCGAGCCGTTGGATTCTATGACGTGCTGGCACGGGGAGTAGCGTTCGCGTCGATCTATTATCTCTATCCTTTGTTCTATATGACGGTGGTCTTTCGAATCTTCGACTTGCCCAACGCGGGAAACGTCGGGGAGATCATGCTGTTCATGCTGCCGTTTGTGTTGGCCGTGTCCTTCCTGGGGTTGACCCTGTCCGCGTTGTTCGGATACCGCGAGGTGTCCATACCCGCACTGATCTTTAGCTCCCTGCCCGCCGTATTTCTGACAGGTATTGTCTGGCCTGTTGAGGCCATTCCTACGTGGCTTCGCCACGCCTCGTTCCTGTTGCCCAGCACGATGGGCTGTCCCGGATTCGTGCGGCTGAACCAGATGGGCGCGGGCTTTCGAGAGGTCCAGAACGAATGGACGACCTTGTGGCTGCTGGCTGGTCTGTACGTCGTGCTTGCCTGGCTCACCATGCGGCGCGTACCGGATGTTCCCTCTGGCGCGGCAAACGAAGAGGGGGTATACTCGGACGCTGTCCATGGAGTCACGAGTCCCGTCAGGTAGCAGGGGGGCCTAACGTGCGGTTCAC
>JAIBAQ010000184.1 GCA_019695095.1 Candidatus Hydrogenedentota bacterium | reverse complement strand
GCGTCTGCCTTGAACGCCCCAACCAGGAAGCCACCGCCATCCTCTTCGAATCCTGGGGCCAGACCGAAATTGGCACGCTGCATTCGACCGACACGATCCGCTTCGACTCCGAAGACATCACCGGCACCGGCTGCGCCACCGTCGCAGGCATCGCCCCCAACAGACCCTGCCGCTTCCGGATCCTCTACCGGCAAGGCATCTTCGAGTGCTACCTCGACGACCTCCTCGTTCAGACTTACACCGCCAAAGACTTCACCGGCCGCGTCGGCTTCTTCGCGCAAGACGGCGATGCGACACTCTCGGATGTAAAAGCATGGGAGATGAGTCTGAAGTAGTGTCGGCGATTGGGCACGTTGCGATTTCATCAAGCGAATTCCTGTTCATCTTTGTTAAAGAAGGAGCTATGAACAAGGATGTACAGGATTTACAGGATGAAGAACTGAACCAGATATGAAGCCGGTGTCTCTGTAGTCTGGATTTTTCACGAACACGCTGGAGACTATCTTGTAGCCGTTGTCTTTGTCGTGTCGGATTCCTTTTCTAGACAGGATTGACATGATGAGCAAGAAGTGAAGCAAACGCGTAGAACCATCACGCCAAGACCCGGCTGCCCATGCCATCGAGCGCTCATAGCGTGGTTAGTCTGAGAAGCACTTCGATTGCCCTTAGGAAGAGGGCACTGGTCAGATACAGAACGAGACCGATTACGAGCATGAGCGTAACGACTGCTATGGAGAGCATTTGGGTTCTATGCCGGGCGCCTTCGTAGAGGTACTGTGCGGTCTTGTTCAGCAATTCGTCGAGCTTACCCGCGAATTCCCCCGTATGGACCATCGTGAGGGCCATCTCCGGCATGAGGCCCGTCTCGGCGAGCGCCGTCTCAAGAGGCATGCCCTGCTGGACAAGCGGTACGGCCTTTAGCAGCCCCTTGCGAATTTTCGGATGTGTCGTTACCGCCGCGGCCCGCTCGATGCTCGGCACAATACTCAGTCCGGCGTCCAGGCAGATGGCTAGTGCGCGAAAGAACCGCGCCAATGCGATTTCGGACGTAATACCTTTCAAGACCCAGATGCGCGACCCTATCTCCCAGCTTATTCGCTGAAGGACTCCTGTGTGGCCCAGGACCATCACAATCAAAAAAAGCGAGCCGTAGAACACAAGTTTGCTCCACAGAAAGAGCGCAATTCCCGCCCCGGCGTTGCCGTTGTTGCCGGCTACGCCCATGAGGAAGATCCTCAGGATGGGGATGCCGATTACTGCGGCGATGAGGACTCCCGCCGGGTAGGCCGCGCCCTGCACGTAAAATCGGATCAGTTCCGCCCGTTGCTCGTACTCCTCGGTCAATATGCGGAATACCGTGTCGAGGCTGCCGGTCCGCTCGCCAACGTCGACCATTTCCAGGAAGAATTCTGGGAAGCGCCTCGACTGGGAACGAAAGGCATTTCCCACCGTTTCGCCACGCTGCAGCGCATCTACAATTGGCACTAGTGCGTGGCGAACGGAGCGCGAAGCGTGCTCGGTCGAGAGCAATTCCAGGCTGCGCTCCAGCGTGATTGAGCCTTCGCTCATTACGGTGAGCGACTTACAGAGCAATGCCAATTGCTTAGTGGTCAGTTCTGGCGAGAATAGCCCCAACTCAAGTTTCCTCATGGACTGAGAAATGGGGACCTGCCCCGTACTCTTGTCCGACTGCCCCCAGCGGCAGTCTAGACCGCAGAATGGATTGGCGCAACTGAGGCGCGGTGCGTATGTCAGGAACTCCGCCTGAAGAGTGAGGATAAACCTTCAGAGTGGAGGCTTCTGACGCGCTTATGGGTTTTCTTGGCATGCCAAGTTGGTGCGTAAAGTATTTATTTATAATATCTTATGGGGTGTCGCGGATTTTCGTACCAAATTGTTTGACATCTAACGGTTAGTCGTGATACAATGAGTCTAGGTTGCGAATCCTATTGAAGGTTTATGTGTTATGTCCTTAGCGAAAGAACTGAATCTCGATATGCCGTTTAAAGACATTTGCCACGAGGCGGTATTAAACATCGTCAGGACGGCGAATGTGTTGACGACGGCGGCTGACCAATTGTTCCGGCAGTATGACCTGACGGAAGCGCAGTTCAACGTGCTGTTTTCGCTGAAGTACAATCCCCGCCACGTGACCCAGACGGATCTGGGCAAGCGCTTGGTGGTGACGCGGGCGAGCATCACGTCGATCCTGGACAAGTTGGAGAGCAAGGACCTGGTGGAGCGTATTGACGTGCCGGACAACCGCCGCATTTACCATGTGGCGTTGACGGAGCGCGGCCACAAGATCCTGGACGAGTTGGAACCGCTGTACCGGGAGAAGGTCCATGAAGTCATGGAAGGGCTTTCGGAGCGGGATTGTCAGACGCTAATTGGGTTGTTGGAACGGGTGCGCGTGGGAAAGACCCTGCTGCAAGAGAATTTTGCGCGCCCGTAGTCCGCGTGGCTGGCAGGCGCGAAGGGGCGCCGGCACAGCACGAGGCAATACGCTAGCTAGACTTTAGCAGGCTGCATTCGAAGAGTGAGGGCTTGAGCGGGCCACGGAAACCGTGGTCGCTTTACGTGAGGGTACAGAGTATGAGCGCGCATGACGATGCCGCAAAAACGCCCGAATACGATCGCCGGGGATTCTGGGCGTTGGTAATAACGCAAGCGCAAGGCGCTTTCAGCGATAGTTGCTACAAATACCTAATGATTCCTTTGTTGGCGGGTATCGCTTCCTCGGCAGAAGGCGGGGCCGCCTCAAGTCAGGCTCGCGTAACGGATACAACTGCATTGGCCAGCTTTATCTTCGCGCTGCCCTTTGTGATTTTCCCTGGCTTGTTCGGATCCCTCGCGGACCGCAACAGCAAGAAAGACGTGGCCGTTTGGACGAAGTACCTCGAAATTGCCGTTATGACTTTGGGGTCATTTGGGTTCTTCTTCCATCAGCCCGTACTTCTATGGGTTGCCTTGTTTCTGATGGCATCGCAATCAGCCATGTTCGGACCGCCAAAATACGGTCTACTGCCGGAAACGCTCGATGAGACGAAACTTTCGTGGGCAAACGGCATCATCCAGGCCACAACGATGGTAATGGTAATCGTCGGTACGTACGCAGGGGGTGCCCTCTACGATGTATTGGGGCCGTCAAACGCGTACTTGGCAGGGCTTGGCCTCATAGGCCTCGCGGCTGCAGGTACATTCACGTCCCATTTCATTATGAAGCCTCCCGCGGCCAATCCGGAACAAGTCATTCGCCTGAATCCGTGGGCCGGAATGGGCAGAGACTTCCGAGTAATCATGAGCGACCGCTGGCTTTACATGATAGCTATCGGATACTCCTTCTTCTGGTTTGCCGGCGCGCTGATAATCCAGAACATCCTTCTGTTCGTTACCGTAGACCTTGGCTTAGGCATGACCGAAGTCAGCGTTATGAGCGGGGTTTTGTCGCTGGGAATCGGGGTGGGTTCCTTCATTGCGGGCTATCTCTCTCGCGGAAAAGTGGAATTTGGATTTGTACCCATTGGCGGAACCATTCTGGGAGTGCTATGCCTCCTGCTAGCGTGGCCGGGATTCGCGTATTCCTCGGTGCTTCTGCTGATGTTCGGAATTGGCATGGGCGGCGGGATGTTCGATGTGCCCCTCGCGGCGGGACTCCAACACCGCAGTCCGCAGCATATACGCGGCAGCATTATGGCTACAGCAAACATGATGACGTGGGTCGGAATCTTGGCCGCCGCTCCCGTCTTCTACGTCTTGTCGCACATCGGAGTGAGCAGTTTTGGCATCTTCTTCTTCACGGGCGTATCGACACTAGCAGTGCTTGCGATATCGTGCGCAATGACGCCGCAGATGATTGTGCGGGCGGTGCTGTGGATTCTTTCCACGACATTTCTGCGCTTGGAGCTGCGAGGCAGGCAGAACATCCCCGAGCGCGGGGGAGCGCTTCTCGTCACCAACAATCTGTCGCTCATCGACGCGCTGGTGATCACGTCCGCCGTCGACCGTCCCATCCGATTTGTGCTTTCTGACGGAGTGAATCAGATCGATTGGATGCGGCGCATGGCGAAGCTCATGCGAATTATCCCGATTGCTTCGCAAGGGAGTCCCCGCGATCTCGCGCAGACGATGCACGCTGCGTCGGTTGCGTTGCAGCACGGAGAATTGGTCTGCGTGTTCGCGGATGGCCGCATCGCGCCGGATTCGCCGGTTGCGGCAACGCGAAAAGGCTTCGAGCGATTGATGCACCAGACCAACGCGCCGGTCATTCCGGTGTACTTGGATAGGACGTGGGGCACGCTGTTTGAAGGAACTCCGACAACCATCAAATGGAAGATTCCGCGGACCATTCCGTTCCCGATGCTGATTAGCTTTGGCGATCCGATGCCGGTCGAGAGTTCGCTCAACGAAGTGCGCACGACAATTCAGCATTTGGGCACAGAAGCCTACATGGACCGCAGACTCGATGTGCCGCTGCTGCACCGCGCGTTTGTACGCACCGTGCACCGTCACCCGTTCAGTATTTGCGTCGGTGATAGCCGGACGCCTCGCATGTCCTACTTGATGACCTACATCGGAAGCATTGCGCTGGCGCGCCGCATTAAGATGGCCGTTGGCCCGGAAGAGATGACGGGTATCCTGCTGCCGCAATCGGTCGGCGCCGTGCTCGTCAACATCGCGCTTCAAATCATGGGCAAGGTGCCCGTGAACCTGAACTACACCGCCTCGAACGAATCCATCGCGTCGGCAGCGCGCCAATGCGGCATACGCCACGTGCTCACCGCGCGTGAATTCCTTGAACGCGTCCCCGTCGAAGTGCCGGGTGAGACGATCTTCCTCGACGATATCCGCAAGCAGATGGGCTCGAAAGACCGAATCATTGCGGCATTGATGGCGTTGTTTCTCCCGGTGCGCGTGGTGGAATGGATGCTTGGCTCGCCACGCGGGCGCTCCGAAAACGATTTGGCGACCATCATCTTCTCCAGCGGCAGCGAGGGTGAGCCGAAGGGCGTCATGCTCACGCAGCGCAACGTGCTCACAAACCTTGAAACCACGGCACAGGTGTTTCCGCACAATGTCGGCGACGGCATGATGGGCATACTCCCGTTCTTCCATTCCTTCGGGTTCATGGGCACGCTTTGGATGCCGCTGTGGCGCGGCTTCTTCACGGTGTACCATCCCAATCCGCTGGAGCCGAAGATTATCGGACAACTTGTGTACAAGTACCGGCCACGCTTCCTGGTCGCCACGCCAACGTTCCTGCAAGGCTTTATTCGTAGATGCCTTCCGGAAGAATTGGCAAGCCTTACCTACGTGGTGACGGGTGCGGAAAAGCTGCCGACGCGTATTCGCGAAGCGTTTCACTCCAAGTTTGGCGTCGAACCGCTGGAGGGCTACGGCACAACGGAGTGCGCGCCCGCGGTGTCAATCAATGTGCCCAATTTCCAGGCGCCAGGCTTCTATTGGGAAGGGACTCGCCACGGCACGATTGGCCTGCCGTTACCTGGTCTGTCCGTGAAGATCACCGATCCGGATACCGGCGAGCTTATGCCGCTTGGCCAATCCGGCGTGTTGTGGGTGAAGGGTCCAAACATCATGAAGGGCTATCTTGGACAACCCGAGAAGACAGCCCATGTGCTCGTTGACGGGTGGTACAACACGGGCGACATGGCTGCGATTGATGAGGATGGGAAGATCACCATCACGGACCGTCTTGCGCGATTCAGCAAGATAGCCGGTGAGATGGTGCCGCATAACAAAGTCGAAGAGACGCTGCACCGTCTGCTTGAGATCAACGACCAGACCTTTGCCGTAACAAGCGTGCCTGACGAACAGAAGGGCGAACGACTCGTCGTGTTACACACCTTGATGGACGGCGAACTGGAAGTGCTCGTTGAGCGACTCAAGACGTGTGACCTGCCCAATCTGTGGCGTCCCAAAGCGACTTCGTTCTATCGAATCGCGCAGATCCCTGTATTGGGTACCGGCAAGATGGACTTGAAACGCATCAAGTCGCTTGCGAAAGAACTGGACGTCGGCGAGTAACTCACGCACTCGCCATGCAATGCAGTGAAGTCAGCAACAAGCCAAGCGAGCGCAGTGCCCCATGTAGGCGGAGAAGCAAACGGATTGTTCTGCTTCTTGTTCTTATCGTCGCGCCGCTACTCTTGGCGTGCAGCATGATCCCGTCCTTTCTGATCGATCCGGCAGACCGCAATGCACCGCGCGACCCTCAGACGGGCGTGATGCGAGGATCGGAGGCGCGTGACCTGGGCCCTGAAGACGCGCCAAACGCCGTGCTGTTTGTACATGGGTTTGCGGGAGCCGGAAACAACTTCAATGATTTGCCCGAGCGCCTCGCCGCGAAGGGATGGCGCGTTCGCGTAATGCGCCTGCCCGGACACGGAACGAGTCCGCGCGACCTGGAAAACGTGACAGCCGACGAATTGCTTAGCGCCGTTGTCTCCGAGGCCACTACGTTGCGCGAGAAGCACACTCGCGTGGTGCTTGTGGGGCATTCCATGGGTGGTGCGCTGTCCACGCTGACCGCATCACGTGTTCCCGTGGATGGAATCGTACTTGGCGGCGCGTACTTCGGGATGACCGATCGTTGGTACTACGGCCTGAAGCCCGAACGGTGGACGACGCTCGGAAGAGCGGTGACACGCTGGGTCTACAAGGGACGCCTGTTCACGCAGGTCAACCGCAAGGAAGCCAAGAAGAAGATCGTCTCGTACACGTGGATACCGACGAAATCGAGTGTGATGCTGCTGGAACTCGCGCGTCGTGTTAACGAGCCGTCCACGCTATCCCACGTGACTTGCCCAGTCCTGATGGTCCACTCGCATGGCGATGTGGCGGCGAGCGCAAAGGCCGCGGAACGCGCGTTCAACGCGATGGCTTCCACGAAGAAGGAACTGCTTTGGTTCGATCGCTCCAACCACCACATCTACTGGGACTATGACGCCGATAAAGTCGCAGAGGCCGTCGAAGGGTTTTGCGAGATGATCGAGGGGAGCGATTCTGTTGTCTCGCATGCGAAGGCTGTTTCCAGCGGTTCATAAGAATTGCGCGCCGGCCAAACAATCTCGTTCGACCGGCGCGCTTATCGTGCAGTGTCTTGACGATGCTATCGCATCAGTTCCATTGCGCTTTTGGCGATATCGGTATTATCCAGGAAAGGTCCGCGCTTCTTGTCGGTTTGGACCGCTTTTGAAGCGACGTACTCCGCGCCGGCGCCTTTGACGAAGAACGGAACGAGGTTGTTCGAATGCCCCTTGCTGTTGAACTGAATACCGGGCATAACGCCTTTCCCTTTGTTCTCAAGAGGTTTCCAATCCGGGTTTGAGCCGGGTCCCCAGATGTAGCCCGTTTCATGATCGGCCGTAACGATCACGAGGGTCTCATCCCAACTGCTGTTTGCAGACACCCACTCGGCAACGGCTTCGATGGCACGGTTGAAGTCGGACACTTCTTCAATCATGCGGCCGCCAGCGTTGGCGTGACTGGCCCAGTCGATGGCGCCGCCTTCAATCATCAGAAAGAAGCCTTTGGGATTGCTGTCGAGAACATTCAACGCGGCCTTGGACATTTCGGCGAGTGTTGGAGAAGTCTCAAGAAGCGGTGTTTGATACGGCGCATCGTCTCTGCGCTCATCGTCGATGCCGCTTCGATCGACTTGAGTCGATTCGGCGGATTGGACCAGGCCCAACACGCGCTTCGGCGCGTCGCCAGATCCCAGTTTTTGGAACTCTTCGCGCGACTGCACCAACGTCCACAAATCGGGAGTGCCATCGCCATCTGCATCGCCGCCTGCTGAGCCAGCGAGTATTTTGTTCCACGTCTCTTGCCCGCCAACGTAACGGTATTCCTTGCCTTCGGCGGAGCTGGGGACTCTCGGCTTTCCGTCCGCGTCAAACAACGGGTGGCCGCCCCCCATGATGACGTCGAGTTTGCTGTCGAGGATCATTTGCCGCGCCAGGACATCGTAATTGCTGCGGCTCGCATCGTGCGCGGAGAAGCCCGCGGGCGTAGCGTGACTGATTGGCACCGTCGTGATTACGCCGCTCGATTTGCCGAGTTCTTCCGCATGCTCCGCGATATGCTTGACCGACTTGCCGTCGACATCGACGCCAATTGCGCCGTTCTTGGTCTTGACGCCCGTCGACATGGCCGACGCGGCCGCGGCGGAGTCGGTGGAAGCCTTCGTGAAGTAGTCGAAGCTGGTCCACGCCTTGGAGAGATCGTATCCGCCTTCGACGTTGACCGAATACGTGGACATGGCAAGATTCGTGAACTCGCGCTCATAGAGGTGCTTGCCGGCTTCGCCGTGCTCGTAATAATCGGAAGCGAGCGCGTGATTAAAACCAAAGCCGTCGCCAACCATCACGATGACGTTCTTTGCGACTGGCGTGGCATGTGCGGCGGCAGTAGATTGAGCATTGGCGTGAGAGCGTGTTGCGCATGCGGGCGCGAACAGGCTTAGCGCGGCGCATGTGGAGATGATTACACATAGACGGGCACGAACAGACATTATACGTCACTCCCTTGTATAGCGTGGACGAATCACAACGCGTGTTGAAGAAAGTCTGCGTGGGACGAACAACGATGAGGGCGGTAAACCGCGATAGCTGCTGAACCGTGCAGGTATACTTCCTCACGAGTATATAGAATTGCGGTTGTGTGTTCGAGTTGGATGAGAGCGGCGTGTGCTTTGTATGTGCGCGAAGAAAAAGAAAGCTCAAGTTTTTTCAGTGATCGCCGATAGTATGTAGTGAGAGGCTGAGGCAAGGAAGCCAAGGCCAAAGTGACACGGAAGTCGCGAAAAATTGAATCGGGTTGGTGCTCCTCTCAAAGCCCAACCTTCGGAGTTGCGATCGCGCGGACATCCCTACGTGCGATCTTGAAGTAAAAAGTTGGGTTATCATCCCTAGCCCAACGAATTGAAAAGTTCCATAGTTTCCCCTCCTCGAGTGCGCCACAATCCCATACTGTGGCGCCTTTCTTTTTTTGTGCTCACTAGCACGATGCATCCGCATACAACACTTCTCTTGCGCGCAGACTCCACGTGTTGCTTCTGCTCGACACTATGCTTTTCGCTGTAAGTTCCCGAAGAACATTCGCTACGCTCGTGGCCGTGAGACGTATTCATGGCATAGCGTCAACGTGTTGCACGCGAGTAGTTTGAATCGGCGCACTGTGGCGCCGGTACAAATTGCGGGCTAAAGCTTTCCGGATAGGGGCCGATAAAGAGAGTGCAAGGCCGAGACACGGAGGTCGAGGCAGCGCGACACGGATGTCAACCCTTTTTTAGACCCGACAACCAGTTGAACGGAACCCGTTCAGGGCGGTTCATCCCGCCGCCTCAAGCGATTGGCTGGTTCCAAGGTCTTACCCTCTGAGAGTGCGCTATGACACTAGTTGACATAGCGCCTTTCTCTTTTAAGGGGGTGACCACGCACTTACGCAGGCGTTCAATCAGGACGCGGCTGGCGCCGGGGGGTCATACAGCACTTCAATAAGGGTGAGGCCGTGCGCCGGGGCCGTAAGCCCGCGATAGGGGCCGGGGGACGATAGTCGTTCTTCAATACGCGATTCGGACAGGGCTCCTCGAGCGATTTCCGTAAACGTTCCTACGATGTTCCGAATCATCTTGTACAGAAAGCCGTTGCCGTGGAACTCCACGCGCCACAGGTCGCGCGCATCCAATGGCGAAAAGACGCCGCCTGGCGCCAGTCGCACGGAATGCAGTGTCCGCACGGTAGAAAGCTTCTCCGATGCTCCACTGCTTTGAAAGCCAGCAAAATCGTGTTCGCCCTCGATGAGCGGGCAGAGTGAGGCTAGCCGGTCCAGGTTCAGCTTGGGCGATACGCGCCACGCGTAAGCGGCCGTAAAGGGGTCGGCCTCCGGTCCCAGGTAAAGCGAGTAAGAGTAGCGTTTGCCGGCAGCAGACTTGCGGGCGTGAAACTCCCGGGGGGCCGGTTCAATGCTCAGCACGCGTATCTCCGGGGCCAGCATACAGGAGAGAGAGCGCCGCAACTGGTCCAAATCGGCGTTGGCGCGCCACACAAACGAACAGACCTGGCCCAACGCATGAACCCCGGAATCGGTCCTGCCTGCCCCTGTAACCCGGACTGGCTGGCCCGAAATGGTTCTAAGGGCTTCTTCCAAGGCACCTTGCACCGTTCGCTGTCTGGGTTGGACCTGCCATCCGGCAAACCCGGTTCCGACATACCGAACTACGGCCTTCGTCATAACATGGCTAGAATCGGCTATTTCTGGCTCTTCAGCGCTCATGGGTGCCCACTTTCACGGCATTTTAGCCAACGGGAAAGGGTCCAATCCAGGACTTTTCGTCAAAATACGCATTTGGATGAGTGATTTCGCCGGGTATTGGCTTTTTTCGCCACGCCCCCATCGATATATTCCCGAGGTATTTGGCCGGTGATCTGTCCAGCTATCAAGCGCTTACGAAAAATCGGTCAACCCGGCACGGCGATTGATATCTTACCAGATACTCCCCGTGTGTTGTGGGAAAGATGAAAAACTTCGGGAGAAGAACAATGAAATCGTCTGTGGGGTACTTTGCGTGCGGTCTTGTGGTAGGAGTGGTGCTGTGTGTCGTGGCCTCGCTCCTCCTCGGGTCGGAAACCAACTACATCAATGACAATGACTCATCGGTGGAGTTTGGCGGCCGATTCCAGACGGCCGTGAGCGGGTCGGGGGGCGATCCGATGTTCTCCGTACTCGATACGGAAACGGGCGTAGTGAAGATTTACGGTCAAGACGGGTTGAAAACCACGATTCAAACCGATGCAGTAGGGTCGACAATGGCCCAATAACCTCCTCCAGCTGAGGCCGCCGAGCCGCCTCGTTCGTCTCCGCCGATAGCGGGACTGGGCGAGGCGGCTCGGTCATTTTCGGTGCGCTCTCCCGTCCCGGCTTTCCTGCAAATTCGCATACGCATTGCGGCGCAGGAACGGGTATCATGCCGTTCCTGATTTTCGAAGGGGGCAGCACGGCGCGAGCGGGGAGGGGCGTATCGTGGAGAACGAGACACTGCAACAACCGGCGGGGCGAAAACGCCGTGTCATACCTTACTTGCGGTGGTGGATGGGAGGCATGCTCTTTCTCGTCACCGTGATCAATTACATCGATCGGCAGACGCTGAACGCCCTATCGCCCATTCTCAAGCAAGAGTTCAATTGGACCAACGAAGACTACGCGTTCATTCTGAATTCCTTTCGAGTCGCGTACACGATCATGCAATCGGTGTTCGGGCGCATTCTCGACACGGTGGGTACTCAACGAGGACTCTTCCTGAGCGTTGTCTTCTACACCATCATTGCTGCGTGCACTGCTCTCGCCAACGGCAAAGGCAGTTTCGCGGCGTTCCGGTTTCTGTTGGGGTGCGGCGAAGCGGCCAACAATCCCGCGGGATCGAAGGCCGTATCGGAATGGTTTCCCGCCAAGGAACGAGCATGGGCTTGCGCCTTGTTCGATAGCGGTTCTTCGATAGGCGGAGCGCTTGCGCCGTTTATCGTCATCACGATCTACCATATATTTGACAGTTGGCGGCCTGCCTTCGTGCTTACGGCTGCGCTTGGGCTCATATGGCTTGTATTGTGGCGCAAGTTCTACCGCTTACCTGAAGAACATCCCAATATCTCGCCCGAAGA
>JAIBAQ010000183.1 GCA_019695095.1 Candidatus Hydrogenedentota bacterium | reverse complement strand
CGAAAGGCCATCGCATCCTTGCGCCCCATCATTGACACCGTTCAGGGTACGGTGACTGCGGAAGCCGCCGCGGAGACGATTGCGGCGATATTCGCGACGCCCGAAGCTCAAGCGACTATTGAACAGCGCATGCCTACTGGACAGTGGGCGCCTGCTGCACAGGCGCCGGTGGCTGCTTCCCGCGCGGCGCGCGTCTTGCGACGCGATTCCGGAAACGTGCACCTGGCTCTCTTTATTTTTCTCTTTCTGGACGCGGTCATCCGCCTAGCGGGTATCGTGTATCCGCCGTTGGCGAATTATCCGCTGATGCTTATCATGACGCTGGTACTCCTGTGCCTTATTGTGGCGGCGTTGGTCCGGCAGCACCGCAGCGACATGTCATCTCCTCTGCGAAACACGGTATGGAGCCTATTTGTCTATGCCTGCTTTCTGGCGGTCGCCATTTACATCTACGAAGTGATGAATCAGATGGAATGGCAGTTTGGCATGCAAGGTCAAGATGTGGAGTTGGCTCGCCCCCGGCAAATACTAATGATGGTGGTCAATACGGTGGCCTCCGTGTGCGACCTGATATTCGGTTCGATAGGACTCGTATTCCTGCGCAGCTATCTCGTTTCCTTTCGCGGCGTGGAAGCGGCCAAGTCCGAATCGTGAGCGCGTCACGGCTCTTGTATTTAACTCCTGCGCCCCGGTAGCTTAGTGCCCATGCATCAGCATCATCTCAGCGAACAACGTTGTTTCAATCACGCGCGCCGGGAGGCGGTCGCCCGGTGTCCGGAATGCAGGCGCTACTTTTGCCGTGAATGCATCACCGAACACGACGATCGTGTGGTGTGCGCGTCGTGTCTGAAGCAGAGTTTTGCGCCTTCCGCGAAGGAATCGAGGCGTTGGCGGCGGCTGGCGCGCGTGGGACAGGCCCTATTCTGCTTTTTGATGCTGTGGTTTATTTTTTTCATGCTGGGGCGAGCACTGCTGCATCTTCCGTCGGAGTTTCACGACGATATTCTGGGAATGACCCAAGAGGAAGCGGAACTTTGAGTAAGCGTTCCGAAGCGATAGCGGGAGGATTTGAAATCGTCGAAGAGGCGATCTATCTGCTTCGTTACGCACCGGCGAGTATCCATGCCATCTACTACATGGGCGCGTTGCCGTTCATTCTCGCATTGCTTTATTTCTGGGGAGACATGAGTCAAAGCGCCAATGCCCAGCAACACCTGGCATTGGGGTCGCTGGGGCTGGCGGTACTTTTCGTCTGGATGAAGTGTTGCCAGTCGATATTTGCCTCGCTCATATCCGCGCGAATTGCGCAAACCCCGCCCCCTTCGTGGACGTGGAAGCGCTTTGTGCGCATGGCTATTACGCAGACTATCGTGCAACCTTCGGGGCTGCTTTTGCTGCCGATGTCGTTCGTGCTGTTGCTGCCTTTTCCGTGGGTGTACGCTTGGTATCAGAGCATGACTGTCCTTGGCGAGCGAACCGACGAAGGTGTATGGGAGTCGGGGCGTCATGCTGTAGGCTTGTCCAAGCTCTGGCCAAGGCAGAATCATATTGTCATATGGCTATTGAGCCCGTACCTCGTCGTCACGGCGGCGATACTCATGCTGGTGATGATACCTGTTGCCGAGGAATTCTCTCCGTACTGGACGACTTCGCTTCTCTATTTCTACACGGTGCTGTACATGTTCGTGACGATGATCTTCTGTCCGATGGGCGTACTTGTGGCAGCGAACATCGGCTTTTGCCTGTTTGCGTTTCCTTGGATGTTGCAGACATTTGCCGGAATCGAGACGGTCATCGTACAGGGAGGCACGTTTACGTCTCCGACGTTTTACGCTATCGTCTGTTCGCTCACGTATCTTGTGCTCGATCCGCTCGTGAAGACGGCATTTGCGATTCGTTGTTTCTATGGAGAGTCGCTGAAGACGGGTCGCGATTTGCGCGCGGAATTGAAGCTTATACAGCAAGGATCTCTGGGGCGGGCGGCATTGACCGTGCTTGTTGTGATTGCGGCTTCTTTGTGCGCGACGATGGCCTGCGCCGCTGAAGCGCCGGTCGAGGCCGGCCTTCAACCTGGCGCGGAGGTTACGACGCGAGTATCCGCGGAAGAGCTTGACCGGAATATCGCGGAGGTAATAGCTCAGGCGGAATACGCGTGGCGCTTGCCTCGCGAGCCTCTTGAAGCCCAGAAAGGTTTTTTGACCTCCTTTGTGGACATGATTGAGGAGGCGGTTCGCAATGTATTCAAGTGGGTGAAGCATCAGATTGGCAGGTTCATTGATTGGGCTCGCGGCTTTATCCCTGACTGGAATATCAATCCAAGCGTGCCCACGTTTTCGTGGCAAGCGCTTCCAGAGATCATGATGCGGTGTTTGATTGTTCTTGTCGTCGTGTTGTTGGCCATTTTCCTATACCGACTCTGGAGGCAGGGAGCTTGGCGCCGAGTTACGGTGCACGCGAGCCCCGTTGTGACGGATGTTCCTGACATCGCCAATGAAGCTGTCGGGGCGGACGCGCTTCCCGAGGATGGTTGGGTTGCGATGGCGCGCGACCTGCTTGAGCGCGGTGAGTTGCGTCTGGCAGTGCGGGCGATGTTTCTGGCTTGTCTTGCGCACCTCGCACGGAGGGAGATGATTCTGCTGGCCAAGCACAAATCGAACCGTGATTACGAACGCGAGCTTAAACGGCGCGCGCATGCGGAACCGGATTTGTTCGACGCTTTTTCGAAGAACACATTTCTTTTCGAGCGTGTCTGGTATGGCAATCATTCGGTCACAGACGAGTTCTTGAGGCAGTTTACGGAGAATCAACAAAGGATGACCGCCGTTGCGCAACGGTAACCGATGGATAACCGTGGGATTGCTCGCCATGTTCGCGGCCTTTTTCGCGGGCGCGGCGCATCTCTTTCTTTTGCGGTATGAAGTCGGCGATGTCTATCCGCCGTATTCGACGCTGCGATCCGATCCGCTCGGCACGAAAGCGCTGTACGAAGCGCTGGAGCGCATTCCTTCCATCACGACTGAGCGCAATACGCGAGATATGAAGCGACTATCAGTCTCGCCGCCGCCCACAGTCTTCATTCTCGGTGTGCCCCCGGAATTGGCGTGGTGGGAGGAAACGCAACAATCGGCCGACGCTCTTGCCGCAATTATGCATGCGGGGGGGCGCTTGGTGGTCGCATTTGCGCCGACTCGCACGTACAGCGGCGACGAAGACCTCTACACGCAGTTCCGCAATTCCCAGAGCGAAGAGGAGGAGAAGCGGAGGAGTAGACTCAGGGGTAGGGGAGAAGATGGCGAGGAAGACGGCGAAGACCTTGGGAAGCCTGTTGATTTGCGAGAGGTGTGGAAGATAGATGTTGACAGGCCCAAATCCCCGACAGGCGATGGACAAGAGGACCGGCGCGATCTGGAGGCGATGAGCGTGCCCGGCGAGACATTGCCGAGTTCGCTCGAGTGGCACAGCATAGCGTATTTCAAACCATCAGATGCCGCGTGGAAGACACTCTACGAATGTGATGGCAAGCCTGTTGCCGTTCAGCGCGAAATTGGAGACGGCACGCTCGTTATGCTGACCGATTCGTATCTGTTCAGCAATGAAGCCATGCGCAAGAGCCCGGAAACGGAAGTCATTGCACGATTAATGGGCCCGAGCGAACGGGCCGTCTTCGATGAGATGCATTTGGGGATTTCCGAGAGGCAAGGGGTGATGACGCTCGCTCGCAAGTACGGGCTGCACGGATTCGTATTTGGATTCGCGGCGCTGGTTTTGCTCTTTTTCTGGAGAAACCTTGTTCGGCTGACGCCACCGTACGAGGACGAGTTTGACCAGAGCGCATGGTATTCCAAGGGACGGGAGGCGGCGGAGGGTTTAACCAATTTGCTGCGCCGCAGCATCAAACCTTCTGATTTGCTTGGGACGTGTGTGAACGAGTGGAAACGCGCGGTCGGCATGAGGCGACCCGATAGCCAGAAGAAGTTGGAAAAGATGCAGACTGTTCTCGACGCCCACGCGGCAGGCAACACAAAGCCCGTGGACCTGGTGCTCGCGTACCGAGAGATGGTTCGCATCACGACGGAAAGGAAGTGAGCGCGTGCAAGCTGAACTGAACCGACTGAAAGATGTGCTTGAGCTGACCCGCGCGGAAATGGCCAAGGTCATAATTGGCCAGCAGGACGTGATCGACAAGGCCCTGATTACGATCCTCACTAACCAGCACGCATTAATCGAAGGTGTGCCGGGGGTGGCGAAGACGTTGTTGGTGCGTACGCTGGCCCGTGTACTGGGATGCGATTTTGCGCGCATCCAGTTTACGCCGGATCTCATGCCGACGGACATTACGGGCACCAACGTATTCAATTTGCAGCAGAACAGTTTCACGCTCGTGAAAGGGCCGGTGTTTACGACATTTCTGCTTGCCGACGAAATTAACCGGGCGCCCGCAAAGACGCAATCCGCTTTGCTTCAAGCCATGCAGGAACGCCACGTCAGCATTGACCGCGATACGCACGCATTGCCGGACAACTTCACCGTCTTTGCGACGCAGAATCCCATCGAGTACGAAGGCACGTATCCGTTGCCGGAAGCTCAGAAGGACCGCTTCATGCTCAAGATCAGCATGGTGTGTCCTGACCGGGACGAGGAGTTGTCGCTGGCCAGCCGCACGCTGGGTAAGGAATCACCCGAGGCAACCCTGGCTTCGGGGGCCGTCCGGCAGATCATTACGGAGGCCGAGCTGACGGCATTGCGAAGCAGTCTGCTTTCGGTCGTGGTACGGGACGAGTTGATCGGATACGTGGTCGACCTCGTCCGTGCTACGCGTACGCATCCGAGCATTCTAGTGGGAGCGGGCCCGCGCGCGACGCAGGCCATTCTGCTGTCGTCTCGCGTGAGCGCGGCGATTGCCGGACGCGATTTTGTGACTCCCGACGATATCAAGTCGATGGCCACGCCGGTGCTTGAGCACAGGCTGATTCTTCGGCCCGAATACGAGATTGAAGGGATGACGGTTTCCGAGATTATCGGAAAGGTCTTGGAGGACGTGGCGGTCCCGAGATGATTGCTCCAAGCCTCATATTGCTGTTGGTGACGGCGTTTGTGATCGTCCCGTGTGGCGGTGTCGCGGTGATGCAACCGCATCTAGCGCCGGTGTTGCTTGCGGTCGTTCTGCTTACCATCGCTGTCGCTGTATTGGATGCGATGATGGCGCACAGCCGCGTACGCGGCATCCGCATTCTGCTTCCGGACGTAATCCGCTTGACAAAAGACCGTGAAGGCACGGTGGAACTGCAAGTGCACAGCGAGCGGGAGAAAGAGTCGCGATTGACCGTGGGACTTCCGTTTCCGCGCGAAATCGGTTCCGACGCCGAGTCCTTGGACGTTTACATACCGGGCGACGTCTCGGTGTCGCGTGCGCCGTGGCTTGTCACGCCGACCAAGCGCGGGAATTACCGGTTATCTCACGTCTATTACCAATGCATGTCGCCGTTGCGATTGTGGACCTACAGCACTTCAAACCCGGTTGATGCCGAGATTCGCGTGTATCCGAATCTAATGAACGAGCGCAAATATGTGGCCGCATTGTTTCTTCCGCGCGGCGTGTTCGGAATCCATGCGCAGCGACAGGTCGGGCAAGGACGCGAATTCGAGAAGTTGCGCGAGTACATTTCCGGCGACGGGTACGACGAGATTCACTGGAAGGCCACGGCCAAGCGCGGCAAGCCTGTCACCAAGGTTTATCAACTCGAACGTACCCAGGAAGTCTACGTCATAATCGACACATCGCGTCTTAGCGGACGCACGGTGTATATGCCGGCCAGCGGCGGCATCAATCGCGCCGAAAGTTCGAGCATCGAAGTTACGCATCTCGAACGGTTTATTTCGGCGGCCCTTATACTGGGCGCGGCGGCGGAACGCCAAGGCGATCTGTTCGGACTTCTCACGTTCGGCGATCGTGTGCGGTCATTCGTCCGCGCAAGAAATGGACGAGCGCACTACAACACCTGCCGGGACGCGCTTTACACACTCGAACCGCAAATTGTGAATCCCGATTTCGACGAGGTTTTCTCGTTCATACGGTTGCGTTTGCGACGGCGCGCGCTGTTGCTGTTTCTCACGAATCTCGACGACGCCGTGCTTGCCGAGAGCTTTGTGCGAAACATCGAGATCGTTCGCAGGCAACACTTGGCGCTCGTGGGCATGATTACTCCGCCGCGCGTTCAGCCGATCTTCTCCAATACCGGCGCGGAGTCTCTGGACGATGTCTACCGCGACCTCGCGGGCCATCTTCGCTGGCATGATCTGCGCGAGTTGGAGCGCGTTTTGCACCGTCGAGGAGTCTCGTTCTCTCTTCTCGAGCACGAAAGCATGTGCGGCCAGCTTGTAACGCAATATATGGACGTAAAACGGAGGCAGCTAATCTGATGATGCGGCGAAGGAGTGATCGGTGATCATCGATTTGCAGCGATTTCTGAAGGAAGAGCGCCCGCATTGGAAAGAGCTTGAGGAGTTGCTTGCGCTCGCGTCGGTGAACATGGAGTATCGGATGACGCTGGAGCAAGCGCGCCGACTTCAATATCTCTATGAACGTACGGCGACGGGTCTTTCCAAGTTGACTACCTTCGCTTCCGAGCCCGAGCTGCGGCACTATCTCGAATCGCTGGTCGCGCGCGCGTATGCGGAGATTCACGAGGAACGCGATCGCGAGAAGCGTTTCTCGCCGCTCAAGTGGTTTCTGAAGACATTCCCTCAGACGTTCCGGAGGCATAAATGGGCGTTTGGCGTGTCGTGCGGCATCACGCTCGTTGGCATTCTATTCGGCGGGTTTGCCGTGCAACACGATGCCGAGGCGAAAGACGTGTTGATGCCGTTCCCGAACCTGCAGATTGATCCGCGGGAGCGCGTCGAGCGGGAGGAAGAGGTTCCTGAAGACGACAAAATGGCGGGAATGAAGGCGCAGGGCATGAGTTGGTACTTCACGCACAACACGAAAGTCGCCATCATGACGATGGCGGTTGGAGTGTTTTGGGGAATAGGGTCGGCCATTCTGCTCTTCTACAACGGCGTCATACTCGGGGCCGTGTGCCTGGATTACATCCGCGCGCACGAGACCACGTTTTTGATCGGTTGGCTGCTGCCGCACGGTTCGGTGGAAATCCCTGCAATTCTCATAGCGGGACAAGCAGGATTGGTGTTGGGCGCCGCACTCATCGGAGGCCGCGATCGGCATTCGGTGCGTGGACGCCTGCGCGTGATTGCCCCTGATTTGGTGACGTTGATGGCGGGTGTCGCGATTATGCTGGCATGGGCCGGATTTGTGGAGTCGTTTTTGTCTCAATACCATGAGCCCGTCATCCCCTATGTAGTGAAGATATCGTTCGGGGGTGTCGAGCTTATTTGTCTGGCGGCGTATTTGCTGTTTGCCGGGCGAGAGAAGCGGTCACGCCGAGAAGATCGGAGTGCGCCGTGAAGCGCGTGCGAGCCAATGTCCTTGATATCCAGACTCCTGAAGGGATCGTATTTTCGCTCCAACTCGCGGGACCCGTGGTGCGGTTTCTGGCATGGGGCGTCGACTTCGCAGCGATATCGACGTTGGTCCTGATTGCGTCCTATCTGTTTTCGTTCTTTATCATATTCGGCCAATTTCTGCTTTTTGTGGGGGACTGGGCAGGCGCCGCGTATGCGGTGATCGTGTTTGTTATCAACATGGGCTACAACATGGCGCTGGAGTGGCTGTGGCGCGGCCAGACCGTTGGCAAGTGGTTGTTCCGGCTTAGTGTGATGGACGCGCAAGGATTGCGCCTTCGTTTCAACCAGATCATCATACGTAATCTTCTGCGCGCCGCGGACATGCTTCCCTTCTTGTATCTTGTTGGGGGAATTGCGAGTTTGCTTAGCCGCCGTTCGCAGCGTTTGGGCGATCTGGCGGCCAACACGATCGTCGTTCGAACGACCAAAGCGACCAGCCCCAATCTCGATCAGATTCTCGCCGGCAAGTACAACTCCTTTCGCGACTATCCGCACATTGAGGCGCGTCTGAGACAGCGAATCTCTCCCGATGAGGCTCGCATTGCGCTGCAGGCGCTTGTGCGCCGAGACACGCTCGAACCCCAGGCGCGCGTTGAGCTTTTCGCCGAAATTGCAGCGCATTTCCGCACGTTGGCGGCTTTTCCCGAGGAGGCGACGTATGCGATTACGGATGAGCAATACGTCCGCAATGTGGTCGATGCCGTTTTTCGTCCTCAGCCGGTGGCGTCTGGGGTCCATTCTCATTAAAATAGTCGGTGGAGAAGGTGAACAGAGAAACGACGTGTGTGGAAAGGGTCGGTGCCAATGGCGACACTCAAAGAAGGACTACGAACCGGGTTTCTCTTTGACCGAGGCGTGCGGTTCGCGGAGCTTGAAAACTACACCGAAGCGCTTACGTTTTTCGAGGCCGTGACGATTCGCGATCCGAATTCCGCCGTGGCGCATTCGAATGTGGGCTACTGCCACTTCAAGCTGGGCAAAGCGGAAGCGGCAGTTGCTGCCTATTCAAAGGCGAGAGAACTGGACCAAAGCGATCCTCAGATCCCGTATGACCTGGGATGTGTGTTTTACGCGCAGGGGCAGAAGCAACAGGCGTACGAGGCCTTTCGCGAGGCGCTTGACCGAATGCCCTCGGACAAAGAAGCCTATTCGGCCATGGAAAAGGTGCGTATCGAACTGAAGCTCCCGGCAACGCAGGGATTCTCCGTGCCTGTCACGCTTCCCGGTTCCGGGCGCCTGGTCATTGAGAAAAGTCCGCGGCGTGAGGCGGTTGCCGAGGAAACGGTCTCGCCTGTGGCCGCACGGGAGCCCGAACCGAAGGCTGCGCCGCCCGTGAAACCGGCAAAGCCCGCACCTGCGACACCCGCGGCGCCCGCGGCGCCCGCCAAACCGGCCAAGAGTGTCGAGGAATGGCTGGAAGAAGGGAACGAGCACTATTCCGAAGGACGTTTCGAAGAGGCGCTTCGAGCTTGGACCGAAGCAACGCGCGCGCAGCCCGGCCACGCCAAGGCGCACAACAATCGGGCGGCGGCATTGCTGGAATTGGGCAAGCATCAGGAGGCCATCGAAGCGGCAAGCGAGGCACTGCGAATTCACCCTGGTTACGCCGTGGCACACATGACGCGAGGCGAGGTGTATGCGGCGCTGGGAAACCGTGAGGCCGTATTGCGTGAATATACGGCGCTCAATCAGTTGGACGAGGATCTCGCAAAGCACCTTTTGGAGCTCATCGAGAAACCATCGGAGGGGAAGTCATGATGCGAGCAGCGTTATGCATATTACTTGTATCAGTGATGCTCGCCGGTTGCAGCGCGGACAAATCTGCAACCAACGCGCCGGTCGATCAGTCTCTAAAGGATTCCATGTCCGAAGTGAGGAAATCCATGGAGTCTGCGGTCGGGAACATCACGGAGAAGGCGGCAGCCGCCAGCAAAGAGCAACTTGGAAAACAGATTGATCTGTTAAAGACGGAATTCGAGCGTCAGCAGAAGGCGTTGGGCGAAAAGGCTGAGACGATGACCGGGGAAGCGCAGACCAAGCTGCGTGAAGCGTTGAAGGATCTCGAGTCAAAGCAGGGCGAGTTGACGAAGAAGTGGGAAGCATTCTCGAAGGACAGCGGTCAGGCAGCGAGCGAAATGGCCGCGGGACTAGCGAAGGCCATGTCCGAATTCCGGGACGCGCTGGCCAAGGCATCTTCAGAATTTCGCAAGGCGGAGGCCGAAACGGCCGCAGAGACACCGAAAGAAACGGAAGGCGCGGAGACAGCGCCCAAACCCCAATAGGCAATTAAGAGGTAGCATGATCGAGCTTGGAGTCAACATTGACCACGTAGCCACGCTCCGCCAGGCGCGAATGGAAAAGGACCCGGACGTTATTACCGCGGCCAAGATCTGCGAACTCAGTGGTGCTCATCAGATCACGGTCCATCTGCGCCAAGACCGCCGGCATATACAGGACCGAGACGTGGAACTGCTGAAGGAAGTGCTTCAGATTCGATTGAACCTCGAGATGGCCGCGGTGGACGAGATCATCGGCATTGCCCATCGCATTCATCCGCACACGGTGTGCCTCGTGCCGGAGAATCGTTCCGAAGTGACCACCGAGGGCGGCCTAGACGTGGCGGGCCAAGTGAAGCGGCTGAAAACCGTTGTGAAAGGTTTTCACGACGCGGGTATCAAGGTTAGTCTCTTTATCGACCCGGACCTGCATCAAGTGGATGCGAGCGCGGAAGCCGGGGCCGACTATGTGGAGCTTCACACGGGGGCGTACGCCAACGCGGGCGATCTCGATGTCTCGAACGAATTGCAGCGGCTGGTTGGGGCTGCGGCGCGCTCGATTGGCAGCGGCCTCATTTTTAACGCGGGACATGGCCTAACCGTCCGCAATCTGCGACCCGTCGCCTCGATACCCGGCCTGAATGAAGTGAACATTGGACACAACATCATCGCGCGCGCTGTCTTTATTGGATTGGACGCTGCGGTCCGCGAGATTCTGGACGTCTTGAAGGAGTGTTCCTCCTAGTCCGCAATCTGCACCGGCGCGAATGAGCGCCGACGCAAAGTGCTCACGTGCAAGACTCTGAAGCTATGCCATGAGGATTTCTCGCGAGCACACTCTGTTTTTGGAGAACCGCTTTGTCTTTAGCCGCAAGTCTCGCCAACACACTTGTTACGACAGAAGTTCAAGTGTGTTCGTGAGAAATCCGGGCTGACGAGCAGTCGCGAGCAGCCCCGCGCAGTTACAGGGGAAGAGTCCGCGTGTTTGTGTCCATAAAAGCTGGGGTGTACCTCTCCTCCGTTTTCTCTTGACTCAGCTATCGTTTCCTGGTGAAAATGCAACTCCGGTGTGCGAGATCAACGCGCACAAAGGAGGTGCCGTGGTGGGCAAACGCATGAAGGCGGCCGAACCGTGTTTGACGGTCGTACTCCCTGTTAACGCTACCCCATTGGCTAACCTTACTCGGAACTTCATCTTTACTCTCCGACGCCTGCACGATTTCGTGTCGCAGAAACCAGTCCGGAGCGCATATCCAGGAAGACTTCGCAAAGCAGGTTGAACCATAGGCAGTGTGGCGTACCAATAACGAGGGAGGGCACGGCGAATGGCGCGATACTCGGGTGAACACACGGAAACGTTCACGGTGAACGCGCCGATCGAAACCGCCAAAGCGCACTTCAGCAATTTGGAGACCATCGCTACGCACTACGGGGATGTCAAGCAGTGGAAGAAAGTACGAAGTGACACCCTGAGACTCGTGCTTGAGCCGCGCACCGAAATCGGAGTGACCTTTAATGGCGAGCACTCCTGCAAGTGGACGTTCACGTCAGACAACGTGCTCGAATGGAAATCCGTAGGCAAAGGGAACATGCATTCCGAGGGTATCGCCACATTTACTTCCGTGGGCAAGAACAAGACGCGCATCGAGTATACCGAGCGCATGGATTGCGAGATGGAGGTGAACTTTCTAGTGGCGCGCCTCATCAGTCCAGTGGTTGCGCGTCAGATCCGGGACGGTGTAAAGAGTTACCTGGAGCGAATGCGCGACGCACTGCCCCGCAAATAGCCGAGAACAGCAAACCTTATGACAAGGAGAGTAATACCATGGCGAGTCTTCCTTTCGCGCTGCAGCTCTATACGATACGGGACCACATGGAAAAGGACATTCCAGGTTCGCTAAAGCGGGTCAAGGAGATTGGCTACGACCATGTTGAATTGGCGGGTCTTGGGCCCTACACCGCCGAGGAATA
>JAIBAQ010000182.1 GCA_019695095.1 Candidatus Hydrogenedentota bacterium | reverse complement strand
CGCGGAGTGCGTCGCCGAAAATGAAGCATCCATCAAATTGTGCAAGAGCCTTGGGATGCGCCAGGAAGGCCTGTTTAAGAACCGCGCCTGGATGAAACAACGCTGGTGGGATATCTCGATCTGGGCGGTACTTATTGAAGACTGGACTCCACCAAGGAACGGTGGCAATAACTAGTTTCGGCTGATCGGCTCTCGCCTGAATCCTGGACTTCCCTAATGCAACTTCTCTCACGGCGGCGCTCACGCCCGCGAACCAAGACTTGTCAAACACTATACAAGCCTACTGGGTACACTTAGCCACGACCGGCAATCCGAACGGCGGCGGTAATCCCACTTGGCCGGACTACGACACTTCGTCCGATTTGCATCTCGAATTGGGGGCGAACATTGTTGCGGGTGCGCACCTGCTCAGCGAGCAGGCGGATCTCTTCGAGGCGATTCTCCTGGACAATCTAACTCCTTAACCACGGAGTTGCGTGTGTTGAGTAACCGTTCTCTTGAGCATGAATTTGCTCAGGTTCTCATGGTATCGCAGCGAACACCCACGCGCGGCGCCATCGGGCAGGGACTGAGGCCGTTTGAATTCCTTTAATGCCATCGGCTGACGCGGACCTTCGAAGACCGCTGCCATGCAAGTCGCGGGGATGGTCATGGGTAGTTGCTTCCGAGGTATGCTGGTCTCGCGAGCACTACTGTTTCAACAAGTGCCGAAGCGCCGGTTCCAGATCGGGCCAGGCAAAGCGATAGCCCGATTGCAGAAGGCGTTCGGGCAACGCGCGCGCTCCGGTCAGTAGCATCTCATCGGCCATTTCTCCCAGCGCCAGGCGCAGCGCAAATGCCGGCGCTGCCAATGCCGTTGGACGCGAGAGTACACGCCCCAGCGTTTTCGTCAATTCCATGTTCGTCACGGGATTCGGCGAGGTTATGTTCACCGGGCCTGATACGTCCCTGCTGTTCAGCACATGCAAAATCCCCCCGATGGCATCTTCAAGCGCCACCCAACTCACGTACTGCCGCCCGTCACCAAGAGCCCCACCGACACCCAACCGAATTGGCATCAGCATCTTTTCCAGAGCGCCCCCCCGATCGGACAGGACGACCCCAAAACGCAGATTGACTACCCGGATTCCTGCGTCCGCCGCCGGCCGGGTTGCATTCTCCCATGCGCGACACACATCCGCCAGGAATCCGTTGCCCGGCTGGTCGATCTCGGTAACGACTCGGTCCTGCGTGTCGCCGTAGTACCCGATTGCAGAAGCGCACAGCCATGTCTTCGGCGGTTGCTCCATCTGGGAAATCACACTCGCCAAGAAAGAAGTGGTCTGGACACGGCTTTCGCGTATTGCCACCTTACGGGCTGAGGTCCAGCGGCCGGCTGCTACATTCTCGCCTGACAGGTGAATGATCGCATCCGCCCCGTTCAGCGAGGACATGTCAATCCTCCCTCGGGCGGGATCCCATTCGATTTCTGTCGCGGGATCGGAACTGGCACGGCGCACAAACCGGATAACGTCGTTTCCAGCGGATTGAAGCGACGAAACGAGTGCCGACCCTATCAGCCCTGACGACCCAGACAAGATGATTCGCATGTGAACCCTCGCTGCTACGCCGGGAAACTCTTCCCGATTTCTTGCGCCGCGGGGGGAATGGCGAAATGCCACTGAGCGATCAGCCAAGTCTCTTCACGCTTTTCTAACACGACCGTCAAGCGACCGGTGAACTGCTCGGTTTCACCGTCGATTGTCGCAGAAAACGTTACGTCGCTGGCAACCCATGCCACGGATCCACATGCCGAGATCTGCATCCAACCGTACTCAACGGAAGCTGCGTCGGATTGTTGCCAATCTCGCTCAACTTGCTCGCGCACTTGGGTAAGTCCGATGCGCCGTTCATCCGGACCCGACCCCAGTACGGTGACGTCTGGGTCCGGAATCAGCATGGCAAGGAGACTTTCCACATCGCGCTGTTCGTAGATCGCGGCAAATCGATCGAGCGCTGCTCTTACCTCGGTTGCTGTTCTTGGATCGGCCTTCACCTGAAATTCTCCCCTTGGTTTACGTTTTCAACAATATGGATAGTACCGGTAGAATTTCACGTCATAGCGATGCAGAATTCCAAGCATTTTCTCGCCCTGTTCGGAGCCATTCAGCGATTCAAGCCACGTAGGATCGATGATGTCGCCACCCCCGCTCTGCTTCAGCATCGCGCGGACGATATCGAGTTGACCGCTTTCGATTGCGACGTGCAGAGGCGATTTGCCTTGCCAGCGAGATTGGTCCGCGGCTCCACCGTATATGAGCGCAGATGCCATCTCCGTTTCGCCCCGCAGAATGCAATTAACAAGAATGTCTCTGTGATGCTGCATACATCTTTCGAAGGTCTCATTCGCCCTGTGCGCGCGAAGCAGCTTGACTGTTTCCACGTCTCCTGCAATCGCGACTTGGCACAACAAGCATGTATGCGGGGTTGCCCCTGTAAAGGCAACGATGTCAACGCCCTTGCGAATACCGCGCTGCACATCCGCCGAGTCGTGAAAACGGAGACCGCCTTCCACAAGTGATCGAAGCTCACCCGATGTCATGGGAATATGATCGGTCACGTAAAGAACATGGAATGTTCCCAAAGAGACAAGCATCGCGACCAAACAGAATGCAACCATTGTGAATGCGGTTCGAATCTGTTGTGTTTTCATGTTTCTTGTCTTCTCCTTCTGTCATTCTAGCACGGCCGCGGCAAAACTAAACACGGCGCACATCTCTTGGACGTGCGCCGCGATTACTCAGACTCAGTTGGGACGTGAGGTGACTTACTTCGTGGGAACCACCTTGTCGTAGTTCGGCTCGTTCTTCGCCGGACCCTGGCCCATGGTCCACTTGGCCGCATCTTCGATGACCTTTATGAAATCGGGATTCGTCCATACATCTTCGCGGTGACCCATCCCATTGAAGTATACGCGGCCGTTTCCATACTGGCTGCACCAGATCATCGGATACGACGGCACGTTGTACATTTCCTGCTTGCTACGTTCCTCGCCCGGATCAAGCAAGGCGAGCACGTGCATGTCCTTCTGATTGAGATTGATGAACATGTACCACTCGTCCTGAATCTGCCAGTCTTTGGGGAAGCGCGCCATTGCAGGGTGATCCGGATCGACTACCTTGAGGGTGCCGGCGAATTGCTTGCCGTGCGTCTTAAACTCGCCGCCCAACATCTTCAAGAACGGCGTTACCTCGCCATTTTCGGGCGTATGGAACGAGTCCGTCGAACTGTGGAAGCCCATGACCGAGCCGCCGTTGTTGAGCCACGCCAGCAGATCCGCGACGCCGTTGGGACCCATCGGGGGTTGGCCGTCTGTTCCTGCCTGAGTTAGATCGCCCGTGGTATAGAAGATGACCAGTTTGTAGTTCTTGAGGTTTTCCGCGTTGATCTTGCTCGCGTCCTTCGTGGATTCATAGGTCATGCCCATGCCTTCAAAGAGAGGCTTCAACACGGTATCGACATGACTCACGTTCTGATCGTTGTATTTGATCACGCTGTGCTCGAAGCCTGCCGACTTACTCAGGACCAGCACCTTGCCCTTGGCGCCCGGCTCAGCAGCATTTCCAACACTGGCACACCCCGCGACCAATGACACTGCAAACAAACACATCATGCTCGAAACGACAATTCGTGTACTCATCTGAGGCTCCTTTGAACGCACTCTTAGGAGGCGACGATCCCGCATTGCAGTGCCCCCGGTCGGCGCGGTTATCCCTAAAGCCTAGCGACAGGGCGCGTTTCTTTCAAGATGCGTGCTTGTGAAAGGGTTTGGGGTTGCGCAAGCAGGCGAGGCAGGTCTTTCTCCTACCCCGGGAATCGGTGGACGGGGTGAACCGCGCAAGTCAGTACACGCTTCCCGCTGCCATTGCGCTGATTAGGCCACGCTGGCGCTCCAAGCGCGCAATGATGTGGTTTTGGAGCATCTCGTCTATCGGCAATATGGTCGCCGTACGCGGATCCATCTCACTCGCCGTGTTGACGTTCAAAGAGCGTATGCCCGCGATATTGCACATGGTGTTCGCGGCATGCGTGATATGCGTCAGCAAGTGATCGGGTGGAACAAGTTCGGGCGCGTGATGCATGGCAATGGCTTCGACGAGGCAGGGCGGGAGTCCCCACCGATCGGCTATCCACGCGCCGATATCGCAATGCGTACATCCCTCAAGGATCTCCCGCTCCGCCTCGCATACCGGTAGACCGTCCTCTTGAACCAGTCGCAGGATCGGCCTTACGGCTTCGGGGAAATACTGAACAATGACAGCCTTGCCAATATCGTGAAGCAGCGCCGCAACGTGCGCGCCGTTCACGCCGGGTTTGCGCGTCCGGTAATGGGCTTCGATTCCGGATGCCGCCACCGAGCACGCCATGCTGTGCCGCCACAACATGTGCAACGCGCGCGAATTGTCGCGGTCGCGATCGAAGATGTTGATTACCGAGATGGCCAGCGACAATCGTTCGACTTCTTCAAAACCGAGAATGACGACGGCATCTGAAATGGTGCTGATTTGACGGTGAAATCCGTAGTAGCTCGAGTTGACGGCCCCCAATACCTTCAACGCGAGGGCGGGATCATGAGAGATCTCGTCGGCGAGATCGAGTGCAGTGGTCGATTCGTCCTGAATGATAGACAGGATTCGCACCAGGGTGGATGGAAGTGTCGCTACGTGTTCAAGCGACCATACTCTACCACGTACATCGGACACGCATTCTTGAAACATGGACTTCGCCTCCCCGATGATGTTGGGCGTCCATGTCAGCGTCGGCAGCCTCCCTCGCAATAGCAAGTATAGGAGTCATTTGTTTTTCTGTCAACGCAATTTCGGTTGACATGACTCTACTCGGCGTATACAGAGAATCTTGCCGCACGACACACAGCGGAAATGCGACATCGTAGTCCCACGACGTGTACTCGGTGTGAGTTTGCAGGACGATACGGAATGAGACAGCACTCGAGTTTTCAGTTCTTGCCGTTTTATCAGAATTAGCGAAAGGGAAACCGGACAATGGTCCAGATCTACGTCGACGCCGACGGTTGTCCTGTTAAGGACGAGGTGAATCGCGTCGCGCAGCGGCACGGACTTAGCGTCACCTTGGTGGCCAACTCCTGGATGCGCGCGCCGCAGGCAGACTGGTTATCACTGGTGGTTGTGGATGACGGATTTGATGCCGCCGACGACTGGATCGTCGAGCACGCGCAGCCGAACGACATCGTTATCACTGCCGATATTCCGTTGGCGTCGCGTTGCCTGAAGAAGGGCGCTGCCGTTCTCGGACCGAAAGGCCACCCGTTCACGGAGGCTTCAATCGGTGAGGTCCTGGCAACGCGGGAAATTATGGCGCACCTACGCGAATCGGGCGTTAATACCGGTGGGCCTGCGCCCTTCTCGAAAGCGGACCGTTCGCGATTCCTCCAGCAACTCGACGTGATGGTGCATGCGTGCCTGCGGGCAACGTGACACGCTGTCCCGCCGCGTTACTTCACCGTCGTCGACCACTTTAGACGCCTGAATTCATTTGGATTTCCCTGATCGGGCTGTTCCGCCATACACTCTATGGTCGATGTGCCTCTTGCCGCGAACGAGTATTTGAGCACACGGTCGCTGGACACTTCTTTGCCATCAACGCGCCACGTGTACTTCTTGAAGCCCTCCGGGCCGGGAACAGTTATCTGCGTCTTGGCGGGAACGGTCCACTCGAGGGGCGCTTGCGCAACCACCTTAAGCACGCCTTCCCACGAGGCCACAATTCCTGAACCCTTCTTTTCCACGACAGATAGAACATGGTCGCCGGACTTCTCGAACACGTGGGACAGCTCGCTCTTGCCCGGGCCTTGAAGCGCGACGGAGCCATCGACGGTCCACGTGAATTCGTTGTCCGACCCGTTCTCGAGCGACACGTTGAAGGCGTACCCTTCATAGACGAATTCGGGAAGCGTAATGGAAAGCGTATTACGACCAAAGGCTTGCGTCATGCCCAGTTTAGCCTTGAGTTGATCGACCGTAAGCCCCTGCGCTTTCGCCTGATTCTCCAGCATGCCGGGCAGCTTGTCGAAGGGCGTCAATACGGCAGCCGTGACTTCGCCCGAGGCGGTCCCAATGCGAAGAGTGAACCCGCCTACCTGCGCCGTTTGAGGGTTTGGTTTGATCGTGATGCTCGCCGGACCGGACTTGGAGCGAGTGATGATGAACTGTTCCGAATAGTCGCGGTTGTCAATCATAATCCGTGCGTTCTTAACCGCTTCCGCTGCCAACGGCACGTCGCCGGACATCACCTGTATCGTCGCCGTATCGTCCATGCTCGAAAACGACACGGTATCCGGGACCGCCTTCAGCGGAACGGCCTGAGCTCCGGCGGTCACCGCGAGAATGCAAACGAATCCCAGGACTGCGAGTGCGCGCAGTTGCGAGCCGCGCTGGCAAGTCGTCAATTCTGTCTTCATCGCTTTTTCCTTCCACCCCTTTTCTGCCGACGTGTTGTATTATCCCTTTTGAATGCCGTGGGTTTCGCCACCCCGGCATCTATTCCCGAATTGCCATTTGAGGCGAGTGGGATATGGATCAATGGCTAAGGGGAACAAAACAAGGAATCATTGAACATGAACCGACGGGAATTCATCACCATGACGTCAGTTGGAACCACCGCCGCGCTAACCGGAGCCTCCCACGCCGCCGAACCGCCGCACGTCGATCCGCTTCCGGGCACACAGAGTGCGCCGCTTCCCGATCTTGGAACGCATTGGCCTTTCTTTGAGAAGCTTTCGACGCCGTCACGTCCAGCCATGAGCTTTCTGGAGGACAAATACAAGGACATCGGCGCTTGGTCCAAGGAGGCGCGCGCGACCCTTCTCGCGGACTTTCACTACCGTCCGGAACCGTGTGACCCGAAGCCGGAATTGGTGGAGACCGTCGATTGCGAAACGCACGTGCGCGAGCGCGTGCTGATCAATACGACGCCCCATATTCGCATCCCCGTATATGTCCTCATTCCCAAGAACCTCGACAAGCCGGCGCCGGCAATGGTTGCGCTGCACGATCACGGCGGATTCTATATCTGGGGCAAGGAGAAGCTGATTGACGTTGCACCGGAGCATCCGGCGTTGACGGAATTCAAACGCACCTACTACGGAGGCCGCGGGCTTGCGGATGAATTGGCACGGCGCGGCTACGCCGTCATTGTTTCCGACATGATGCATTGGGGTGAACGTGGACTCTATTTCGACGCCGACCCCGAACGGATCGCGAATCGGACGATGGACGTTACGCAGAAGGATATTCAGGAATTTAACGCACGGTCGTGGGCGCACGAGGAACTCGTCGCGCGAACCGCGCTTGCCGCGGGCGTCACGTGGTCCGGTATCAACATGTGGGATGACATCCGCGTCACCGATTACTTCTTGACACGACCGGAAGTCGATGCCAAGCGAGTCGGCTGCATAGGTTTGAGCCTGGGGTGCGTGCGCTCCATCTTCCTCGGCGCGCTCCACGAAGCGGTCCGTGCTTCCGTATCGGTGTGTTGGACGGCGGAGTACTCGCAGATGCTTCGCAACAACGTTCGCAACGGAATTGGGTTCACGAAACTGGTTCCCGGGCTGTACGGCGACCTTGATTGGCCGGATCTGGCCGGATTGCACCTTCCCGGACACCTCATGACCATCAACGGCCTGCAGGACATGCTGTATCCATTGAAGGCCGCGCAGGATGCAGTCGCGAAGATCGAGCGCATCTTCGAGAAAGCAGGGAAACGCGATCACTATGAAGGCGTCTTCTTCGACGGACCACATGAGTTCAATCTCGACATGCAGGAGAAGGCCTTCGCGTGGTTACAGCAGGTTCTCGCGTAGCACAAGCCTCCGCCCGAAAGGCGAATCCGTGCTATGCTGTGCCCGATTAAGCAGCAACCTGGGAGACAGGACATGAGTACGTCCATTCGTTTATGTGCCGTCGCAGTCCTTTTTGCAGTTTCGGTACCGGCATTCGCTGCCGAGAGCGTCATCGCTGAGGGACACGCTATCGAGAAGCTATCCGACGGCTTCGCGTTCACGGAAGGCCCCGCGTCCGATGCGGCCGGTAACGTGTATTTCACCGATCAGCCCAACAACCGCATTCATATCTGGAGTGTGGAAGGCAAGCTTTCCACGTTCATGGAGCCTTGTGGCCGTTCGAACGGATTGTGCTTCGACAAGGACGGTTACTTGTGGGCGTGTGCCGACGACAAGAACCAACTCTGGCGCATAGATGTAAAAGACAAGACCAATGTCGTGTACGAGAAGTTTCATGGCAAATTGCTGAACGCACCCAACGACGTGTGGGTAGCTCCCGATGGTTCCGCCTACTTCAGCGACCCCTTCTACAAACGCGACTACTGGCAGCGAGGCCCGTCGGAGCAGGACTGCGAAGCGGTCTATCGTCTTGACGCCAAGACGAAGAAGATAACGCGCGTCGCCGATGACTTGAAGCAGCCGAACGGCCTCATAGGCACACCCGATGGCAAGACGCTCTACGTTGCGGATATCGGCGATAAAAAGACCTACTCGTACACCATTCAATCCGACGGAACGCTTACCGATCGGAGACTCTTTTGCGAAATGGGTTCCGACGGTATGACCATCGACAATGAAGGAAACGTCTACCTGACCGGCGATGGCGTCTTCGTATTCGACTCCTCGGGTAAGCAGATCGCACACATTCCTGTCGATGCGCCGTGGACCGCGAACGTCTGCTTTGGCGGCAAAGACCGCAACGAGCTGTTCATCACGGCCAGCACGGCTCTTTTTCGGATTAAGTTGCGCACGAAGGGCGTAGGAAGCCAGTAGAGGTAGCCCGGACCATCGGTGCTTAGACGAGACTTCCGCGCTTGCCCATCGGCAGACTTGCATCTTGTCTTTTCCTCAGCACAAGTCGTACATTCTTGCGGGGGTCAAGGGGATCCCAATAAAGGAATGGAAAGGAGAGAGTCATGGCCTGTGGAACCAAGATGGCGAAGAAGCCCGCTGCTCCGAAAGCTCCTGCTAAGAAAAAGTCGGCTGCAAAGAAGGCGCCTGCCAAGAAGAAGTAGCAATTAGATTGCCCGCGTTCGTGCGGGATAGAGCCGAGCCTGAACCCGCCTTAACAGGTTGGTTGAGGCTCGTCTGTTTTCGCGGTCAATCGCAAGTCTTGTCTGCGCTGGCGCCCGCTCAATGCAGAGAAACCGAGAAGCAGGCACGCCGCGTAATAGAGGGGATAGACGATGTACCCGTTGAGGACTTCGGGATTAACATAGCGCCAGCGAGCTACGAATATGTCTGAGACGAAGATCGTCAAAGCCGCGGTCAGGATGAGCTTTCCTGCAGTTCCTCCCGAAGCTCCGAATGCCGTCAAAACCATGATGCCGATCACGGTGCTGTAGGTGCAGACCGCAAACACGTCAATGGGTTGGTTCACGTGTGGTAGCAGCCATCGGAGTATCGTTGCGACTACGAGAATCATGGGCGGCAGAGCTGTAAGAATACGTTTTCGCTCAATTCCTCTCGCGGCAAACGCACAGATGAACCCCGCGTGCCCCATGCAAAAGAAGACCATCCCCAGGAGATAATGCTGTCCCCCGAGTACGTCTCCCACCCAGAATGCGACAAGTCCCGCAACGAGAAAGCGTCCGTAAGCGGTGCTCAGCGCCCCGCCCGCGATTGGAAGCGCCACAAAACACGTTGAGGCTGCCAAAACGCTGGGAAAATGCAGTCTGATCCACTGACCGTTCAGGGCAAGAGTAACCCCGGCGGCACTCAGGGCGGTCAGAAGGGCAAGCGCCCACAATAGGGTAGAGTTTCGCGACACGACACTCTCCATTTGGTGAGATCTTGATCTAAAGACAACGTTCGTTGGCCCAATTTCGCGAGTATACTGGCGCACAGCCGAAAGCAAAAGGGGAGTGCCCGGACATTTTGAGACCGTGTCCGTTCCCGCAAAAAGCTGGACATCTCGCGCCTCAACAGCGGGGTTTGCGTTGAAATCCCCATTCTGCTGTGGCACCGTATACCCAGGTCATTATTGCTCAGGGCACGGTGAGCGGTTCCCTTCCATGAAGATGAACTCTCTCGAGCGGTTGCTCGTAAACAACCCGGTACGCACGTGGATGCTTCGCCAGCTAGCTCTGGATTTGCTGGCCCGCCATGCAGTGTCTCTCTCCGGCAAACGTGTCTTGGAGATTGGCTGCGGCCAGGGATCTGGAACGGAACTGCTGCTACGCGATTGCGGCGCCGACAAGGTATTCGCGTTCGACTACGACCCGCGCCAATTGAATCGCGCGAAGCAGCGCCACCGGGCGCACGGAATCGGTGGAACCTGTCTGTTCGTTGGAGATGGAGAGCGGCTCCCGTTCGCAAACGAGCAGTTCGACGTCATCGTCGAATTTGCAATTCTGCATCATATGCCGGGATGGCGCTTGGCCGTCAGCGAGATTGCGCGCGTACTTCGGCCTGGCGGAATTTTGGTTTACGAAGAATACCTCGAACGGTTCGTAGCGAATCCAGTGGTGTTACGGCTGTTGGACCATCCACGAGAGGGCTGGTTCAAGGCAGAGGCGTTTTATGACGCGCTCACCGGCGCGGGGTTGCGTCCCATGCCACCGCAGAGACATCTGGGCAACTACTGGCTGGCGGGTACTGCCGAGCGAATCAACTGAAGTCCTGACTGTGAACAACAGTTCCAAGGTTATCGTGGTTGTGAACCAAAGGGAGATAGGTGAGCGTGATGAAAACGATGCGATTTGTCATGGCCACGCTGGTGGTGTGTTTCGGCTTAACAATTAACGCATATGCCGACAGCTTCTACGTGAAGCCACATTTGCAGAACGTCGCTCCTGACGGAGTCACAATCATCTGGCAGACACACGAGAAAGGTCCCGCGGAAGTCGAATACGGCGTTGAAGGATCATTTGACGGCAAAGCGACCGTCAGTGCAGACGAAGAGATCCGGCGAGTTCGAATCACCGGCCTTAAACCGGATACGTCCTACTCGTATCGCGTTCGCGCCGGCGAAGAAGAATACGTCAATTCGTTCAAGACATCCCCCGGCGCCAACAACGATCGTGAGGTGACGTTCATCATCTTCGGCGATACACGACGTTGGGACGAACGTGTTCAGGAGACCGATTTCATCAATGAGATACTCCGCTGGAACCCTGAATTCTTCGTCATCAATGGAGACCTCGTTGGGAACGGACATCAGTATGAACTCTGGCCTCAGCATTTCAAACGATTCTCGGCCCTGAACGGCAAGTTCATGATTGCCACAGCGCGGGGAAATCACGAAGGCTCGATGCTTAACGATACGGACAACGACTGGTTTGGCAAATACCACGAAATGCCCGGTGGGTCGGAGCCGTATGCCGCATTCGATTGGGGAAACGTTCACGTGGTGCTGCTTTCCTGGGAACAGACCATGCTCAATCACGTGAAAGACACCGCGCAGTGGCTGGATCAGCATTTGAGCGGCGTGTCTTCGCGGTACACGTTTGTGACGCAGCATTTTCCGGTGTATTGCACCGGATACGCGGGGCCGACTGACAATCGCAAGGAACCCGGCGAAAGCATGGCATATATTCGTCGCATTTTGGATAAGCATCACGTGACCGCGCACATGGCGGGGCATACGCACATCTACGAACGGCACTATCCGCTGCGTGAAAACAAGCGTGATGACCGCAACGGGGTTCACTATTTGGTAAACGGCGGAGACATTGGGGGCAATTATCCGGACTGGTGGACAGCGGTTTCCGACGACAAAGCAACGATGGCCAAGCCAACGTATACGGTATATCAGTGCAAGAA
>JAIBAQ010000181.1 GCA_019695095.1 Candidatus Hydrogenedentota bacterium | reverse complement strand
CCAACGTGAGCCCTGTAAGGGCGCAAGCAACTTGCAGAGTCCGTTCCTTAGGAGGCCGCCTCCGGCGGACGAAGGATCTGGCTTGGAATCGGACGTGCTCGATCTATCCGTCGCGTCACGGGCGACTGTCGTTACGGTTTGGCCATGGGCAGCATCGCTGGAATCACGGAAATCAGTTGGTCGGCGATGAGGCGGTGGCCCCAGTCGTTGGGGTGCATGCCGTCGAGAAGCAGGGGTTGTTCGGGGTGTTCCGCGCGGCGCTCTTTGAAAAGGGTGTAGATGTCGATGAGCGGAACGTTTTCGGCTTGGGCGACTTTTCGAATGACGGGAACGTATTGTTCCAAGGTAACGTTGAATCCCTCGGGGTCATCGGGAAAATAGGGCGGTTTGCCGTACAACCCGCGCAGTTGGGCGGTCCAGGCCAGCGGATTGGGCGTCATCAGAATGGGTTTCGCGCCGCGTGCTTTGAGAGTCTGCACGAAATAAACAAGGTTCGCTTCGAATTCTTCGAGGGAAATGCGCGGCGCTGATGCGCCATCCCATACATCGATGGCGCTGTCGTTGATGCCGAACGAAATGGTCACAACAGCGGGGTTCTTGGCGAGTACGTCCGACTCAAAACGCGCGCGCGCCTGAACAGTCGTGTCGCCAGGGATTCCTGCGTTCACGACATTCGCTCGAACAGCCGCTTTCGGTAGTTCTGCAGCAAGGAGTTTTCCGAAGGTGTTCAGTGGCCCTCGTGGCGCGGTTGTGGAGTCGCCAAACAGGACCACGGCCGGGACGTTAGAAGCGCTGGACTCAACGTCTTGCAGCAGCCAAGCCGAACTGAAACGCGCGAGAACGACGTTCCGACCGCCGGGCACGTCGCGTTGCCACACGGCGAGCAACGCTCCGTCGGCGGCTTGCACGCAGGACGGATAGGAGTTTTGCATGTCGCCTTCGTACGGCGCTGCGATGTCTTTGGGCGTCGTCCACGTTTTGCAGCCGTCGAACGAGGCCGCCGCACACAAAGGGTGCCTCGTCAGGGCATTGTCCCAGACCACGAAGACGCCGCGCCGTCCATGTTCGGCGACAAAGGACGATAACGCCGCGGGCGCGTTGGAGCCGGTCAGAGGACTGGGGCGGACATCGCTCCAGGTGAGTCCTTCGTCGGTGCTGCGTGCTTCAAACAAGTGGTCGGCGCCGGTACGCATGAGCATGTAGATGGACCCGTCTTCCAGCTCGACAATGGCGGGCTCGTCTGTGCCATGGACCGCGCCTTCGGCGACTTTGACGTACTCGGCGGTGGTATCGCCGCCGTTGGTCCACGTCAGTCCGTCGTCGGTGGACCGCATCACGCCCGCGCGCAGGTCCATCTGCCCCTCGGACGAATGGCTCGTGCCCGATTCGCAGAGGATGTCCCACGAGTATCCCTGAAGCAATGTGCCCGATTTCAGCCGTAGTCCGCGATGGCATTTGCCGCAGGTGTACTTGTGGTTCATCGGGATAACGTACGGCTCGGACCACGTCTTGCCGTCGTCTTCGCTGCGCACGGCCCACGTGGATGACTCGCGAATTCCTTCCGCGAAGGTCGCGGTTGTGCAGGTCACCAAAACACGCGAGCCGGATACGACAACACTTGGGTCGGCGTCGAGGAGTTTCGGGTGATCGATCAGGAGTTGAGGTTGCGACCACGTGCAACCTGCGTCCGAAGAGAACGAGCCGAGAATGGCCATGTCTTCACTGCCATCGGATGGAAACCGCGTCCATACGACGAGAATGCGGTCGTCGGAGAGCCGCGCCATGGACGGCAGTCCGTGTTTGTAGTTCTCGTCGTGCGACGCCACCGTTGATTGGCTGAAGAACGCGTAGCTCGTGTCCGGTTCCGCGAGCGCACACAAAACGGCTATCGTTGCGAATGCGATTCCCACCGTGCGATTCCCCCTTCCGCGCTGTCTCTCGTTGATTCTGGTTAAGGCTTGTCCGCAATCCGGAGCGACGACGGCATGGCGGGAACGCCAATCCGCTGGCCGGTATCGCGCAAGGTTTCACCCACGACTTCAAAGAACCACAGTTCGCGCTTCGGATGGCATTGAACCACGAGATACTTACCGTCGGGCGAGAAGGCGACGCCCTCGGGAATGGGCCCGGTGGGGATTTCCTGGACTTTCACGAAAGTGTTCTCGCGGCGCGCGAGCAGTACCACGATGCCTTGCTCCGTATGCAGGGGTTTGTCGGCGGGGAGGTTTGAACCGGCCATGATCACGACCGCCACCAACTTGCCGTCGGGACTGATTTCGAGGGACTCCGGACCCGGCGGGATTAACACATAGTCGACGGTTCGCGGCGGATTGAGCGATAGATCGACAACCGTCACGGCGTCCACGTCGGGCACTCCTTGTCCCGAACCGCCGGTCAAGGCAAACCGGCCGTCGGGGCTGATGACGACGCGATAGGGTTTGCCGCACACGGAAAACTTTCGTTCGTCGAGTGTGAGAGCGTCGCCTTCGATGTGCAGCATCGCCATGTATCCGGCTTCGCAAACGCTTGCTAAGGCCGTCTTTCCGTCGGGCGTGATGGCCACGTCGGAAATGTTGTCCTCGGGCTTGCACACTTCCAGCGTCTGCTTAATCGAGACCGTTGTGCCGTCGATCGCGAGGAGCGAGACCGTGCCCGCCGCGCGATTCGCGACAATCGCCCGCTTGCCGTCGCGGGTAATCGACATGCCGGAAGGTTGCTTGTCCGTGGCAAGTTCCTGAACGACGCTTGGTGGATCCGTTCTCAGGTCGAGCACGTGAATCACGGAATCCGGCACCCACTTGGCCGGGTCTTTCGGGTCCAGGACGACGGAGCTCGCAACCAGGGCCAGCGACTCGTCAGGGGTGATCGCGATGTTGGAGGGAGGACCAATCACGGTATTCTTGATGTTGTCGATATGGCGGACAGTGGGCGGAAACGTATCGAAGTCGAGGATAGTCAGGCTGTCCGGTGGAGCGCCGGCGATGCCGCGCGGAGTGCCGGAAGTCAGGTCAATCTTGGCTTCGTTACCCGAGATCATGAGTTGAGCAAACGCAGATACCGCAACGAGACTTGTGGCAAGAACGGAGCAGACCCCTCTCATTTGACCTCCAATGTGAGCGTAATCCTGTCAGTTGTATCGGCAGCCGGAATCGGAAGCAGCGCAAATATGAACTGGACCCGAAGTCCCAGCTATGACAATCGAATATACGAGGATGGCGTCAAGGGGTCGCGCAGACGGGCCATGAGCACGAGAAGCGCCTCGATATCGCCCTCTCCCCCCAGGCATCGGTAAAACTGGAGACAGCCCCGGCAGATGTGAAGGTCTTCAAGAACGAGGGCGTACTCGTTTTTGGTGGGCTGTTCGGCGAATAGGCATCGGGACGGTTGGGCGTGACGTAAGTCGTCTTGCGAAGCGAGCAGGGGGTTCAGAATAAGGGCTCGCCATTGAATAATTCCGAGAATCGCCCCGAGAAGGAGGAACACGTCGGGTTCGAGATTGGCGTAACTGCAGAGGCCTTCCGCTTGGTCGGCGTACACGGTTACGCATTCGTGCGTAACGGTGAACCACTGCGGGCCGGGCTCGTGACTAATCGCGAGCTTGACGACTCGCTTCCCGCTCCCCTCCCCCTCTTCCATGACTACGCCGAGGGCTTGGCAACTCTTGATCAATTGAGCGAGTTCGTTTGAGCCTTTGGACTTGCCAAACCATGACAACGCCATAACGTATCCCCAGACACTGCGCTACAACTAGTTTACCAGATGACGCACCCAAATTTCCCACAAATGGGAATCAGGTTCATGGATGTTCTGCGGGGGTGTCACCGGCTCCGGCCAGAGTGCGACAAGAGTAGCCGCGGTCAACTATTGGAAGGTCCCTTCCCAGCGGCTTTTGCTGCCTCCATGATCCGCATCCAAGCGAGTGCCCCTCCAGTCAGCCGTGCCGCCGTTACGACGCCTCCCATGAGCGCGCCGACGATACCGGGCGTGGTCACGTCGGCGCCGGTCAGGAATAGATTCCGCACGGGGGTATCGGTCCCGAGCCATGAGGCGCGGAATCGGTCGGGGACGGCCGTCAACCCGTAAATGGTCCCGCGCACGTGTCCCGTGAAGTGTTCTACGCTCAAGGGGGTGGAAAGTTCGGTGTAGTCGACGAGATTCCGGAAGCCGGGGTAATGCCGTTCCACAAAGTCGAGCATTGAGTCGCCAATCCGTGCTTTCAGATCCAGGTAGGCCGCATCCCGTTTGTGCCAAGGCTGTTCACGCCACGACTGGAACGGTTCGTAATCGACCGGCGCGATGATCTCGGCGGTATGGGTCTTCGCATGGGGATTCTTGAGCGACGGAAAGGACAGGTAGCAGAAGGCTGGACGTCCATTAAGCAGCTCATTACGAGCGGCATAGACCGCATCGTGGTCGTAGTCGTTGAAGATCCAATGGTTCTCGCCTCGGAATCCCAGAGCGCTTGGGTTCTCTTTGAATCCGATGTAGAGCGTCACACAGCCGACGCCACTCGCCAGCCTGTCCAGCTCGGCGCGAAACAGCGCGGAAACCGATTCGGGCAACAGGTCACGGTATGTCACGGCTGCGCCTGCGTTGGAGACTACGATGGGTGCGCGGAACTCGCGCTCCGACACCTCTTTCCCGTGCTTTACCCGGACCTTGACGCCTACGGCTTTGTTCCCTTCAAGCAGGATTTCAGTGACGGGATGGTTCACGAGGCACGCGCCACCGCGTGTCTCGATAATGGGCTGGATCGCCTGCGCGATGGTCTCCGCGCCGCCAACGGGATAGTAGCCGCCGCGCCAGTAATGCGACACGATTAAGGCGTGAATCACAAACGCGCTTTGAGACGGAGGCAGGCCGTAGTCGCCCCACTGAGAAAGCAGGACCGCGCGGAGGCGCGGATCGCGGAAGCGATGCTCCATGTATTCACGCGTAGTGCCGAGCGCAAGACTATCCGAAGCTTTCTTGAATAGCCGGACGGGTAACGCGACAACCGATGGCGCCGATTTCGCCATGAGATGCATGGAGAACCAGCGGCTGGCGGCCTTCACGTCATTGAAATACTGTTCGATTGCGGCCCGCTCGTCCGGAAATCTGTCGACAAGACGTTGCCGGCATTCGCGGCTATCGTCGGGCACGTCGAATGTAAAATCGGGATAGACGAACTTCTCGAACGGTGATGGCATTCGCGCCCAGTCCACCCCGCCCGCGGTGACGAAATCAAATAGGGAGCGAGACATGGAACCGGGATGCATGTCGCCAACATAGTGCAGGCCGACGTCCCACGAGCGGCCGCCGGGCCGGTCGAATGCGTGCGTGAATCCGCCTAGACGATAGTGCCGCTCCAGAATGAGGACGCGCTTCTTGCGCATTTGGGCGAGTATGCTGCCCAATGCAAGACCGCCCATTCCGGATCCGATCACAATTACATCGAAGTCTTGCGTATTCATGTTCGGGTCCCCAACTTCTTGCGGGTACTACTTACTCGGTCAGACGTTTGACCAAGAGCTTCTCGAATGCGTCGCGATTCTTCCATTTCAAGGCGCAGCGGACAGGCCGCCCCTTTTCGTCAGGTACCGTGCTTCCTTTGTCGTCGATGACAAGATTCACGGTTTGGATTTCGCATAGCGATTCATCGATGGACAAGTACGCGGCTTCGGTATCGAAGAGAATGCTGCTGCTATTCTCGGCGTGGTGATGGCGATTCACCCACAAGTCGTAATTGGCAATCGTTGTGGCCGCGCGCGGGTTGGCGGACTTCTTCACGGCTTCGTAGCGTTCGCCGATCAGGCGCAGGGCGCCGCAGGTGTCCAGCGGTGCGATGGTGATTTCCCAGGGAGCGGCAAAAACGGCGCGCGCGGCGGCGACATCGCGGAACACGTTGAATTCAGGCTGGGGTTCGGGATTGCCGTCGTATCCGATGTAGACGCTTCCGGCCATGGACACGACACGGGCTTTCTGCGCAATGGACGGATCGCGTTCCAATGCGGCCTTGATGTTCGTCTGAGGTCCAATGACGCACAGAGTCACTTTGTCCTTTGAGGCGTTGATCATCTCGATCATCTTGCCGACGCCGTCTTCGTGGACGGTGCCTTTGTACCGATCGAGCGTGTTGTCGCCGAGCCATTTCGCTTGGTTAATGGGATCGGAGCCGGTCTTCACGCCTGTCCCGATCGGGACATCCGTACGGCCCATAGACTCCAGGATCTTTGCTACGAGCCGAGTTTTGGTTGGGGTATCCGTGGAGGCGGTGACGATGAGTTTGAGATCGATCTCGGGGCTACCCAGCAGCATCGCGAGCGCCCATGTATCGTCGATGTCATCACCGATATCGGTGTCGAGAATGACAGGCGTTTGCGCGGCGGATGCCACGACCAATAGCGAAGCAAGAATCAGATGCATGAGTCAGTCTCCTTGTACTGCCTATGACGTTTCCGAGGAACGATCTTCCTTGGACCACAAGTCTTCACGTTCCGCCCGTTCATACAATTGTCTGTAAAAGGCCGCCAGGACGGGATCGGTTTCCCACGCCACTCGATTCACTTTTCGCGACATGGCTTCGGTGACGCTGTTTTGTCGCCAACCTTTACCTTGGCTAAACACGTTCTGCGAGAAGCCGTGGGCGATATCGAATGCCCGCGCGATGCGGGCTTCGGGTGTCACTTGCGCTTCGAATTCGTCCCAAAATCCGCGTATGCGCTCCGCAACATCCGAGGGCAGCAATGCGAAGAGCCGCTGTGCGGCAAGCGATTCGCGCTCGTGCTGGTCCGCCATTTCGCGGTCGTCGTACACATACGAATCGCCTGCATAGACCTCGACGAGATCGTGGACCAACAGCATGCACAAGATGCGGTGCAAGTCTGTTTGGGATTCGAGTTCGTTGTGCAGCAGCAGGGCGTACATGCAGACATGCCATGAGTGCTCGGCGGCGTTCTCGCGCCGGCTGCCGTCCGCGAGCCATCCGCGCCGCTCGACGGACTTAAGCCGATCGATCGTCTCGAGAAAGCCGGTGATGCGAGAAATGCGATCTTCGTTTGCGCCGCTCATTGGAAATCCGATGGAGCTATCCCCGTGTGAATACATAGACGATTGTACTCCACGCCCGAGATGCTCGTCATTATTCGCTGGACCGACGATGGAGTCACTCCGCAATTTCGAATCCGGCAAGATTCACGTAGTTGGCCTTTGATTCAGGCGCCTTGTCTGGGAGCAAGGTTAGGATCAGCGTGTGCTTGCCCGGACCAAATCCGTCGAAATTCCACTTGTGCGGCTGCCCGCGGTGCGGTCCATACTGATCGATGACGCCGATGACCTTGCCGTCTATCTTCACTTCCATCCTACCTGCGTCGTCGTAGAGCGCGCCCAGGATGGTGAGGTTCTTTCCGGTGAATTCGTATTGGGCCGTTGAACCGACCGTGTTGGTCGCGCGCCACGTCATGAAATCGATCCAACCGGAGCTGTAGGCCGCCGCCTGGTATGGAATACGGATGAGCGCGAAGTCTGGATCGAGGTACATGAAGTACTGTTCGCCTTGTTTCATCTGGTAGAAGGGGCGCACAAGCACTTCGGGATCTGACTTCAGGTGAAAGTTGAGGGGCTCGCCGTCGGCTGGAACAAGTGTGGACGCTAGATTTGCGAAGTCGAACTTCTTCGATGGATTGCCTTTCAGGTCCCTCGCCACCATGGTTACCGGTCCATAGGTGATGGCTGCGGGGAATGCTTTGTCTATCAACAGAGGGGCAGTGCGGAATTCCATTGGCAGGTTAAGGACTAGGCGGTCGCCGTCGTTCCACGTGCGGCTGAACGCGGCCCAGCCGTGTTCGTCCACCAGAATTGGGAGAGCGGCATCTCCTAGAGTTGCCTTCATCGGCGCGGCCAACCAACCGGGAACGCGCACCTTGATCCCGAACTCCACCGGCTTGTCCGCGTGAACGGTCAAAACAGTTGAGCTTTCTTCAGGAAAGCGGGTGGACTGAACGAGCTTCACATTCGCGCCGTCATATGCCCAGTTCACCTCGGACGGTACAAAGAGGTTGACGTATAAGTTTTGGCCGTCTTTGTAGTAGATGATGTCGTGGAAATCGGCGACGGCTTGGGGACGTGTGCCGGAGCAGCAGGCCCACGGCGCCATGTTGTGTTTCGCGGAACCTCCGAGATGGTATTCCGAGTAGTAGAACACGCCGCCGTTCGGATCCATGGGGATGCTTGCGCCGATGCCGTTTATGGCGAGCAGCTCGGTCCAGTCGCCGTAGCGCGCATCGCCGGTGAATCGCTGCAGGTACTTGTCCATCTTGAAGCAGGCCCACGAGCCGCACTGCGTTTCGAAGTGGTTGTTCGTGTCGCGCAGCATGTCGAGCAGGCGTTCGCGCGGCAGGAGGCATTCGTTTGGACCGAAGCCGCCGGTGACCCAAAGCTGCGTATCCCACAGAAAGTCGTACGCGTTCTTGAGCGTATTGAGATAGGCGGCATCGCCGGTGGCGGCATACGCCGCGCCAAGTCCGCTGAATGTATTGACGTGGCTGTAGGCGTGATACCAGCCGCCCTTCAAATCGTGTTTGAAGATGTCCTGCTTGTTCTTGAGCAGATCCCAGTATTCGGTGTACTCCCAGACTTTTGCGAAGTCACGGTATTTGACGTCGCTGGTTGCGAGGTAGGCGCGATAGAGATTCTCGCTGAGCGTGTACCATTCGCCGCCGCCGGGTCCCGTGGGTCGCGCAAAAAGCCGCTGACGATCCAGATTTGTGATGGCCCAATCGGTGATCTTGCTGAGGTGCGCGAGGGCCTCCTGCGTTCCGCAGTACACGTAAAGATCCACAAGTCCGCAGACCATCTTGTCGTAGTAATAGGGCGGAAGGCCGGGTTCCTTTTCGATGAAGAAGAAGCCGTCCGGTGCGATGCATTCCGCCCAGCTGCGCATGAGCGACTCTGCTTTGTCCTTGCACGCGACGTCGCCGGTCGCGGCGTACATACGCGCGAGACCCGAGAGGATTTGGCCGAAGGTGTTGTGGCTGATGTAGCAACCGCCGAGATCCATCCCGGGCGCGGGCAGGCCCGCGCGGAGCCGGTAACCTCGCAGCAAGTCATCGTTGGGGAGGCGCAGATAGAAGTCGCGGACCTCGTCGAATTGGCGTTTGAAGTTGCCGTCGTGAAGAGTCACTCCTTTGTAGTCGAAGTTGTGGAGGACGCTTTTCCCCATTTCTGTTTGGGCGCTCTGACTCAATGATGCCGACAAGATTGCGAATAGGGCTGCACAGCCGAATGTGGATGTCACGGTATTTCCCCCCTCTGATTGGTCTCCCGCACGATTCTACTCGTTTTGAGGGCAAGCCCCAAGCGGGCGGACCCGTGATCGTTGTTGCGCAATTGGAAGTCTGTCGGTTGCTACTGTGCCTTAAGGACCAGCTTGCCCACGGCGTCCTCGACGATGCTTCCGAAATACAGCGCGCCGTCGTATTCGTTCACGCTGGTGATTGGGGCATAGACGCCGGAGGGGGATTGCAGTGTTTGGACGACGTTGCCGCTGGCGTCGAGTTTGATGACCATGCCGTAGCGTTTGATGGCGGGTATGAAAGCCTTGGGCAGGCGCCAGAGCATCTTGCGAAGAATCGGATACGGCAACATCCCGTCGGCGAGTGGGTCGCGCTGATTGGCGATAGCCACCCAAAAACCGCCGTCGGGCGAGGTCGAGAGATTGTCGGGGAAGCCGGGTAGATTGTCGACGAATACATCCCACGTGCCCTTCTTTTCGCCGGTCAGCCAATAGCGCAGCACGCGGTATTTCCACGTTTCGTTGATGAGGACAAACGACTGATCCTTGCTGATGGCGACGCCGTTGGCGAAGCACAAATCGCCGATGAGCTTCGTTGTCTTGCCGGTCTTGGGATCGTACGAGAGGAAACGGCCATTGCCCCGATGTTCCATCAGATCGGCCATGTAGTTCGGTGCGTGGAACTTCCACGAGGCGTCCGTGAAGTAGATGGTTCCGTCTTGTGCCACGTCGACATCATCGGTGAAACCGAAGGGAATGCTGCCTTCTTCCGTCGAGAGGACTCGGACTGCGCCGTGAGGGTTGATGGAAAGGAGTCCCTTGTGCGCGTCGGCGACGATGAGGTTGTCGTCGATGTCCCACGCCATTCCCAGGGGACGGCCGCCGGTGTTTGCGAATGTTTCTGGGTTGGAACCGTCCGGATTCGCGCACACGATACGACCGTCTTCGTAGCCGATATACAACTGGCCGTGGATACTCTTGGCGATGTCTTCGGGCCCGGCGCCGTAGCCAGGAAGGAGCCGTTCAATGTCATCGAGGGCGTTGTTTGCTGCAAATGCGCCGTCCAACGCCGGAGGGACGGGGGGCGTCCACGGGACAGGATCGATTTCGACAGGCCAGAAGAGGAGATACGCCACGCTTAGTAGAAAGATGGTCAAGAGTACTGAGGCAATTCGAGTCGCTTTCTTCATGCGTGAGATTCCTGCTTGGCGGAAGCCTGCCTTCACGAGATTCTGCGAGGCAAGATTCAAACTCGGCAGTTGCGAGTGAGTATCTTGCCCAGAACCTTGAGATGAGGATACAAGCTTTGGTGTAGTCCGCGCCACGTTCAATGAACGAGGCTCCTGCTAAGCAAGACTACATTTCGAGTTCACGAAGAATCCCTTCAATCCTATTCCGCTCGCCATGATCTCTCGTTCGTGTCGCGAGGTCTTTCAACACACGCGACACAAGATCCGGAGAAAGTTCCCGGAAGATCTCTACACCGTCTTCAGGCCTTGCATTAGACTTCGTATTCCCCTGTGTGGCCTGTAATATCGCCGCCCAGACAGCAGCCTCTGGGTCGCCTGCGGACAAGATTGCGTTTTTGCGTTGCTCCCGAGTGGGTAGCTTCCATGCTTCAACGATCGTATTTGGCATCGGCTTTCCCTCCAGAGTACGGATAGCCTTGCAGTATTCGACGTAGTCGTAGACTGTCTGGGGATCTCGACGTAGCGTTTCCAGAACTGGGATGGCTTCCCTCCAACCAAATTGGATGCAAATCCCCACCACTCGTTCTATTGACCTGAAACCTTCCGTTTGAGTCAGAAGATAGTCAAGATAGAGTTCTTTCGCTCCTTGCCGGGGAATGCCGCAGACAACACGCTTTCTAACCTCAGCCTTGTCGAACTTCGTGTGGGCGTCAAGAAGCACGTGTGTCGCTTGCTCGCCGGGGATCATTGCCAATACGCCTATGGCGTCATATCTACAGTCGTGACGATCTTCGTTAATCTCCCGCGCAAGCAGAGGAACCGCCAGATCGCCGCCGCGTGAGAATAGGCTCAAAACGTTGGACCTAGCCTTGTCACTTCTCGCCTGCAGGAACTTGTCGGTTAGAAGCGCGATTCCGTCCCGACCATACTTCAGGTCCATGCGTTGCGCCATGGCGCCCAGTTCGTACTTCGGCCCCCGGAAGAACCAGTGATATCCGTTGCCCTCTCCGGCGTAGACAGCCTCGACCTCCTTCTCCACTCTGAACCTTTCCCAATGGATACCGTTCTCCAATTCCGCGGTCACATTTGTTGTCAGGGGAAACAGAACAAGGTCCGTATGCGTCACCGTGGGGATGGGTTTGTCCGTCCTTGGGAAGGAGTTTGTGACCGTGCGCAGCAGTATTCGGTAGCCCATTTGTCCATTAGCGCGAACTTGCGGAGACCCGTCGCACTGAACGATATCTTTCCCAAGAAGTGTAGCCAGCCCATAGACCGGCGAGGACTTGTCGATCGGTCGCACTTCGTATGCCTCGTGAGCGGCGGGTTCCAGAGCTGCCCAGTAGAAGGCCAGCGGGTCACCGAGGTAGGGAAACTTGGCCCGCAGGGCCACAACGACAAGTGCGGCAAACGTTCCGAACAGCAGCGCCCAGCGAAACCGGCTATCGATTCCCAACGC
>JAIBAQ010000180.1 GCA_019695095.1 Candidatus Hydrogenedentota bacterium | reverse complement strand
AGGCGAAGGAGACGGGCGGCTACGTCGTTGCGGTTGACGCCGTCGGCGCGGGCATTGGCGAAGTCGTGCTTGTCGCCTCGGGAAGCAGCGCTCGGCTTACCGAAGCCACGCGGGATCGCCCCAGCGACGCCGTCATCATGGCCATCGTGGATTCGTGGGACATCGACGGCGTCATCAAGTGGCGCAAAGATGCGTGAGACATCTTAGAGGGGCGAGGGACAGTTGAAGGGCAGAGAACTCAAGTCCTTTTGCGGAATCGAGGTAAACTGGTTCGTCTCCAATCGATTCTACAAGGTCTACTTGGCACGAGATGTCATGCTTTGGGCTCGACTGGCCGGGTACGTTTTCGACGAAGAGTCTGCAAAAAACAGCGCACAGACAGCCCATTTTGTCGAACCATACGTGCTCATGTACTTCAGGCGATTGGTTCGGCGGCGTGAAGCGAACGAATTGAAATACGACGAAATGGATCTGGCAACCGATCGCTTTCTGGCAGAAGATTCCAAGAATATTAGGATGCCCTTTCGGGACTTGACCAAAGTGGAATTTGTGACGAAAGGCCACGTTGGGAACTATGCGTGGGCCGGACACTCAACGCAGGGGTACCTGAACGTCACGGACATGCATGGCAAGCGGCGACGGCTGTACGTGACGGATGCCGGCGAGCCTCGCGAGACTGAGGCTATGCTCAGAGAGTTTATCCCATCTCTTGAGTACAGAGAATAGAGAGTATGAATCTAATTAAAGATCCGCAGCATCCAGCAAGGAACAATGCAATGGTCGACGAAGCCGTCTCGAAGGCCCTTCGAGCTTTTCAGGAAATGGGCGAATGCTCGTTGGCTCTGCGCTACCGGCTCGTGGAAGCCATGCGTGAAGCCGCGACCATGCACGTCAAGGAACTGTCCATCTCCGCCGCTGAAGAAACGGGCCTCGGCCGCGCCGAAGACAAAGTTAAGAAGAACTTGCTCGTCATCGTGAAGACTCCGGGGCCCGAGATGCTCGAACCCCGCGCGAAGAGCGGCGACAACGGACTTATGCTGACCGAGCGCGCCCCGCACGGCGTCATCGGTTCTATCATACCCACGACCAATCCGACGGAAACGGTCATCAACAACTCCATCGCCATGATTAGCGGCGGTAACGCGGTCGTTTTCAATGCACACCCCAGCGCGCGCAAGTGCTCCAACCGTTGCGTGGCCATACTGAACGAGGCCATCGTCAATGCGGGAGGACCCGCGAACCTGCTAGCCTGCGTGGATGACCCGACCATCGAGACCGCCCAGGCACTCATGCGCCACCCGCGCATTGCGCTTCTCTGCGTGACGGGTGGCCCGGGTGTTGTTCAAGCGGCCATGCTCTCGGGGAAGAAGGTGATCGCCGCGGGGCCGGGCAATCCGCCCGCGGTCGTTGACGAAACCGCCGACATTCCGAAAGCCGCGCGCGACATCGTCGCCGGGGCGTCGCTCGACAACAACATCATCTGCACCTCCGAGAAGGAGACCATTGTTGTTGCTTCCGTTGCGGACGAACTGAAGCGCCACATGATCGCGAGCGGATGCGTTGAAGTGGCCGGGCAGGACATCGAACGGTTGTGCGACGTGATTTTCGAGTCGCGCAAGGGTCGCCACGGCGTCATCAACAAACAATGGGTCGGCAAGAACGCTTGCCAGATTCTCGCTCAAATCGGGATTCAGGCAACCCCTGAAACGCGTCTGGCCATCTGCGAAGTTGAGCGCGACCATCCACTCGTCTGGACCGAGCAACTGATGCCGGTGATGCCTGTGGTTCGAGTGCGAGACGCCGACGAAGCCATTGAGTTGGGCGTGGCCTGCGAAGGCGGCCGCCGCCATACCGCGACCATGCACTCCCGCAATATCGAGAAACTCAGCAAGATGGCGCGGCTCATCAACTGTTCGATTTTCATCAAGAACGGCCCCACCTTTGCCGGATTGGGCATGGGAGGGGAAGGCTATACTTCCTTCACCATCGCCAGCCCCACCGGTGAAGGTATGACCTCTCCCATCAGCTTCACGCGCGAACGACGTTGTACGCTCGTCGACTCGTTCAGGATTGTGTAACACCGGAGATTGGTGTGCGTGGGAAAGAAATCGCGCAAAAGAGGTGCGGAAGCAGAGTTTCATTGGGGGTGGGACTGGCAATCCTTCGGCAGGTTAATTGGCATTGCTGCAGTCATCGCTGCGGTTTTGCTGTCTATTGCCGCCATGCTGTCGGGGAATGCCCTGGAAGAGCGGCGACAATTGATGGGGTTGACTGAGCTAGATGTAGTTAAGAAATGGGGCCAGCCGATCTCTGTCAATATTGACGGCCAGGGGCGGAGATGCTTGATCTACCAGCACTATGTCCAGAGCAGGTATAGGCGAAACACTCGTACGACGATCGTAAGAATAGGTGCCGAAGGGAGAGTAGATTCTGTATGGTAATAACGTGGACAGACTAGGGAACACATCTGAGACACCGGGGCCAGGTTGCCGAGCGCATACCTCAAGCAAACAAAGGAAATCTGCGTGTCGGTTCTAGGAATGGTCGAATTCGCGGCAATCGCCGTAGGCATCCGAGCCAGCGACGCAATGGTCAAGGCGGCGCCGGTCGAGTTGCTGGAATCGCGCCCCATTACGCCTGGCAAGTATATGACCTTGGTCACCGGCAGCGTTGCGGCGGTTGAGGCTTCGGTGGCTGCTGGCGTTGCGGACGCGGGGCAGGTCAACGTGGTTGAGAGCTTCGTGCTCGCGAATCTCCACGAACAAGTTCTGCCTGCCATCAAGGGGACTGAGCCGGGGCGGGACATCGAGGCGGTCGGCGTGATTGAATCGTCTGCCGCAGCCGCGATTGTCGAGGCAGCGGACGCTGCCTGTAAGGCCGCGCCCATTCAGCTAATCACGCTGCATCTCGCAAACCACATCGGAGGAAAGGGGTACACAACCTTCACCGGTATCCTGGCCGACGTGGAAGCCTCCGTGGAAGCTGGCGCGCGGGCTGCGGGGGAGCACCTCGTGGAGCGGGTTGTCATACCCAACCCGTATCCCGAGATTTGCGGCTATTTGATCAAGCGCCCGAGTTGGTAAACAGAGTATAATTTGATCGGCAAGGGGTAGTGCTGGTCATTGCAGTGTGCAGTAAAGGGTTGAGCGAGGGTTGAACTGCGCGGCGGAACAGGGGTGTTCGCCGGAGTGCGGGAGATCATGATTCCAGGACAAGTAGTGGGCCGGCTGGTCGCCACCCAGAAGCTCTCCGCTTTTGAAGGTGTGCGCTTTTTGCTTGTCCAACCCATCAACGAGCGCAAAGAGCCCTGCGGTCAGGCCGTCGTCGCGTGCGATTCCATTGGCGCAAACGCCGGCGAGTACGTCTATATGGCACAGGGGCGCGAAGCTACCTTTCTGCTTCCCGACAAATTCAACCCTGCGGACTTGACCGTCATCTCAATTATCGACGAGGTGACCGCATGAAGGGGACGAACCTGACTGGGACTTTGGTGTCAAAGAAGTGCGCGGTTTGTTTTGGCAGACCGCCCCGCCTTGGCAAGACGGTCAGCGGGGGAACGGGATGAAGCTCGCTCGCGTAGTCTCGCAGGTCGTTTCGACGCAGAAGCCCTCGTTTTATCGGGGTATCAAGACATTTATGGTCAAGCCCCTGAAGTTGGACGGCTCGGAAGACGGTTCAACGTTCGTGGCTGCGGACCGGGTACAGGCCGGAATTGGAGATTTGGTGTTAATTATGCAGGAGGGCAGTTCGGCTCGTTGCATGTACGGCGAGTCTGAAGCTCCTGTAAGAACGGTTATTGTGGGAATTGTGGACCACGTGGAGATGGTTTGGACATGACAGAACTGGATTTGAGGAAGGCGATCTGCGAGGCGGGCCGCCGGATGTACTCAAAGAACCTGACGGTGGCAACGGACGGAAACATAAGCGCTAAATTGGGTCCTGACCGGTATTTATGCACGCCAAGCGGGGTGTCGAAGGGGTTTATGGACCCGCGAGACTTGCTCATTGCCGACGGGAAGGGACGGAAGATTGCCGGTACAGGACGCGTCACGACGGAGTTCTTTACCCATTTGGCCGCCTACGAAGAACGGCCGGACGTAAATGCGGTCATCCATGCGCATCCTCCTAAGGCCATTGGGTTTACCCTGGCCGGCGTCTCGCTTGCTGACTGCGTGCTTCCTGAGGTCGTATACAGCATCGGTGGCGTGCCGACGACGAGCTATGCCACTCCCGCTACCCGCGAGGGAGGAGAGGTCGTGCGCGAGCATATTCGCAATTGCGACGCCCTGATGATGGATCGTCATGGTGCATTGACCGTGGGTGTCAGCGTTTGGGATGCCCTCTTCAAAATGGAGAAGATTGAACACGCAGCAGAGACTTTGCTCACGGCACGCCTTCTAGGAAACGTGCGCCGCCTGGAACCGCGCGAGGTGGAGAAGCTGTACGATGTTCGTGTGGACTATGGAGTTCCTGGGTTGGCGTATAAGTGCACCATGTGCGGATGCGCGCAAGATGAGAAAACCATGGAACCTAATTCGTGTAATCTGGATCAAGTAATCGGCGAAACGCTTCGTGTGTTGGGGCGTGGGTGAGAACGGTAAGAACGGCGAATACCGTTCATAATTTGAATCAGAATGATATAACTTGCAATTGTCCGTAATATCCGCTACTGTAGATATGGTACAGTTCCGGTTGAATGGCTAGAAATCAACTTGAACGCAGGGGCGCTATTCAATGGGGGTGACCGGAGCCTGGCTCCGAGTCTCGCCCGATGTGGGAGGACTAGGCGTGTCCGACAATCCTGAAGCTGGCGGCAAACGCGATGAGAAAATGCGGCTGTGCCCGACGTGCCGCATGGAAATCAGCGCGTTGGCAATTAAGTGCCGTTTCTGTGGCGAGCCGGTTGGCCGTCCGCGGGATGAATCGCGCGCGCTGACCATAGATGACCTCGGCGGTGAGACCATCCGCCACTATGCGCCTTCGTCTTCGGTCATGGAGGCCATGGAGGCGTTTCGCGCGGAAACGGAAGTCAGCAGCAATCCTCCGGCGGATGCATTGCCCAACAAGAAGAATATTCTGGGATGGGTCGGCAAGAAGTCGCCGATGGACTCCAAGGCTCCTTCGGTAAGCGACGGTCTTCCATCGTTGGACGAGAAGAGCCGGGCCTTGGCCGAGTTGGCCATGCCATCAAAGCCATCCACTCCCGTTCGCAGGCCAGTGAATCAGGGTCCGACATGGATTAAGCAGATCGGTGTGTTCGCGGGCCTCGTGGCGTCGATCATCATTCTGTATTTTGGCGGTAACTACGTTTGGGCCGTGATGACACGAAAGCCCGCACCGCCGCCGCCGACCTACGTCAATCCCGCAAAAGCGATTTTGGAGCAAGGCGGGGATCCCGTGGAAGCGTTGCAGGAAGCCATCAAGGCGTTGCGTCGTGAACCGCACCCGGATAACGAGCTCATTGCATCCGAAGCCCGACGCAAGCTCGTCGCGGCAGTCAACGATATGCTGAACACCAAGCCGTGGAAAGAAGAAGATCTGAGGCGCGCTCAATCCATGATTGGTGAAGCGTTTAAGAGCGACAGCAGCGAGAGCATACGTACGCTGAAGGAAGAAGTGGACCAGGAATACTTCAGCTACCGGATGACTCTGGTTGAGACTACCGGGAATTCCGCTACCTTCCGGCTGAATAACAAATCGAAGAGTGTTCTTGAGAAGCCTGACGCCTCCGACACCGTTACGGTCAAGGTGGGCGATACGATTGCCGATCGATTCACGGTTATGCAGATCAAGAAGGACTTCGTCCAGGTTCAGGATAGTCTGCGGCAAAATCGTCTCCTCACGTTTAACCGAAATAGCGCTGAAATAGCTTCTCCGTAATCCACCTGGACGCCTACCGTGCGGAGGGAGGCGCTCTTGTGATACGATGCCAACTGCCGTGAAGAGCTAAGCAAGCGCGGGTGGCGTCGTTGGACGTATTACCCCCCAGTGTTTCCCCTGCAAAGAAGGAGGCGTGTTTTTCGCCATGACGATTGATCGCATCACAACTTTCGCATTGTCGCTCGGCCTTTGCGCAATCATAGCCTCGTGCAGCAGCACGGGAGGCGGAAAGCGCGAGGAAGTACAAACCGATTCGTCCGGTCCCGTCGCGTCCGGGGATCAAGAAGCCCGTCTCCGCGGCATGGTCAGCGAGTACATCAAGATCTCCGGCCAGTCCGGTGGCGAAGGGCATGCGAAACTGATTGAGCGGAAGCCTTATTTCTACAAAGAGTACTCGGTCTACCCCGAAGGTCCCGACGCCTATACGCTCGAGATCCAGGAGAAGGAATCGCAGACAGCCCCGTATTCGGCCGTCGTGAAGATTGACAAGCAGCGCTTTGCCACCAAGATGTACCGCAAGCGGGACGACGCGGTTTCGGACAACAACTTTCTGCGCGATACAGGCTCGGAAACGATAACCTTCGAATTCCGAAACGGCCGCTGGTGGCGCGCGGGAAGTCTCTTTGTCGCGCAGAAGACCGAAGAATACGTGAACGGCGAGTGGGTACCTGCGAAAGAGGAAGTCGAGCAAGCCGTCGCCGCCGAGGAGCAAGACTCGAGCTGGTGGGATCGCGCGTGGTACTCGATTACCGGCAGGTAAGCGCTATGCCTGTCTGGTTGGCGGGCATCTGATGGGCGAGGTGCCTCAGGGGGAGGGCGCTCGCCGGGGATGGCATGCTGTCGAGTGGTTCGTAGCCGCACTGGCATTTGCAGTTGTGGCCTACTACGGTGTAGGCAATAAGCAAGGTGACCACGCCTACAGCAGGCTCGCAACAGTCTACAGTCTGACCACCGACGGTTCGTGGTACATCGACCGGCCCGAGGGCCAACCGCCCAATCCGTTCGAGGACTATACCGTCGACAAAGTGATGGTTCGCGGTATCGAAGAGGACGGTGTCGTGCGGGGTGGCCGCATGATATCCAGCAAACCTCCCGTACTCCCGCTCATCATGACCGGTGAGTTCCTGGCCATACGCGCGGCAACAGGATGGAGTCTCGACGACGAAACCCAGGCTCGCCGTGTCCTCGATGTCATGACCGTGACCATCATGGGAGGCAGCTTTCTACTCACGTTGGTCTTCTTCTTGAAGACGCTGAGACTCTTCGCCATACCGCCTGGTGTCCGTCTCGTTTTGCTCGTCGCTCTGGCCTTCGGAACGCAACTCATGGGATTCAGCACGAGCATTAGCAATCACGTGCCGGCCGCCGGGGTCCTGATGGTCGCCTCGTATTTCGGATTGGGACTCGCCGCGGAGAAGCTCGCGCCGGTTCCGGCGCGCTTCGTCGCATTCGGGTTCTTTGGAGCGCTTGTGCCCGAGCTCGACATGCCGCTCGGAGTGTTCGTCTTCTTTATCGGTCTTTCTCTGCTCACGCGCTTTCCAAGGCAGACACTGAGCTGGGTGCTCATGGGGGCTCTGCCTCCGCTGGCACTTCACGTGGCCATCATGATGGCGGTGACTGGCAGCCCACTTCCGGTGCAGATGCGAAAGATCACCTATCTCTTCGAGGACTCCTATTGGCGGCATCCGCTCGGGATAGACGGACTCAGCGAGCCCAAACCCGTCTACCTCTTTCACCTGACCTTTGGGCGGTGCGGCGTGTATGCGCTCTATCCGATCCTGCTCGCGGGCCTTGCCGCGGGACTAAAAGCCGTGGTCAACCCTAACGTGAAATACCGGTCTTTGGTGTTGGGCGGGGGACTGGGCGTGATTGTCTTAACCTATTACTACGTGACTCGAACGAACAACTACGGCGGGGAAGCGTACGGATTCCGATGGTTCATTGGTGCAATGCCCATTTTGCTGCTAATGGCGGCTCCGTTGCTTGCAGGCTTGCGGAAACGGTGGCAGTGGGCGTTCGTCTCGATGATGATGGCCATCTCCCTCTACTCGGGTGTGGAATGCATGCGCGTGGGCTGGGAGTCGGGAAAGGAATGGACCAGCAGGATCTTTGGACCCCCGTACGTGCAGGTGCAGGATGAGAAATAGGCCAGTTTTCCGATCCAGGGTGTGACCTCCTTCGACACCTGCCGGACTCACGTTGACGTGACGTTCTCCAGTCCTTCTCCTTTCCTCATACGCTTGAGGACCGCATCTTGTTCTTCTCTCCCTCCGCGCGAAGGGGGCATCACCTTCCCATCGAAATCCCCCTATGATGCGGTTTCCAAGAATTTTAGTGCAATGGATTGTGTAATCGAATTTCGTGGCTGGATGAGCACGATTGTAATTGTGTCTTTCGGCACCGAGACTCCAACTCTGTATCTGATCTGGTTTGCGTTGTGAAATGTTTCACTGCGAAGCTACTAGACCGCAAATTCTATTATGAATAACTATAAAGTCAATTTTTTCTTGCGCCATTTGCCGCTTGGGTGTATATTTTCCAACTGATGTGAAGAGTTTACCGAAAGGAGACTGGGGCTGTTTAGGACGACATGGTGACGAAGAGTTCTGACTCGGACCAGTAAACCGCCAAGCTACTGCAGATTCCACCTTTGTCTGAGGCGCATGGGGTGAATGGGGGAAGCCAAGGACCGCAGAGGCATTTTGACGAAAATGCCCAGGAGAATTGGATCTGCACGAAGTGTCTAGACTCCGGCATGGAAATCGCCCACGGGGGGAAATCGAGTTCCTGCAAGTCACGTGAGATCCGTGGCTTCGGCGCGTGCCCGCCGAAGACCTGGAAGCGAGCAGCCTACTGCTGTGTCGCTGAATTGCGCGTGTGATTGGACGGGATTCGAGGACAGAGAGCCGATTTCTGGTACGGCGTCATAGTGCTAGGGAGCGCACTTCTTCAGTTGCAGGTGTACTGCACACGCCGACTCTGGAAATGTACGGCAGCACGGTGGCAACAGAAGGAGTCAGGCTATGAAGTTGGGTACAAAGCTGATGGTGTCATTCCTGGGTGTGGCCGGGGTGGCGGCGTTGATTGGCGGAGTCGGTGTGTACAACACGAGGCGGCTGAGCGATTCGCTCGGCATGATCGGCGACACGAGCCTTCCGAGCGTGCGTCTGCTATTAACGATTTCGAACAAGATGGAAACGCAGCGGACGGCCAACCGAACGTTGATGAGCGTTCATATATCGAAGGAAAGGCGCAAAGCGGCAGTGGAATCCCGCGATAAAGCCTTGGTGGCAGTGCACGAGGCGTGGGATAAATATGAGAAGCTGGCGCGCTCAGCCGAGGAAGAAAGGCTGTGGCAGGAATTCAAGACATCTTTCGATCCATGGGACAAGGATCGGGAGAAGTATGTGGGTATGCTCGACGCTTTCGACAAGCAAGATATTCTGAATCCTGATGCGTTGACCGGTCAACTCGAGGGATTTCGAGGGGACCATTTCGCTCTATTGTTCAGGACCCAAACGCTTGCGGGCGGAGGTGCGGTATTCGAGGGCGGAGACGATCCTACGGCGTGTGCTTTCGGGAAGTGGGCGGCCAATCCTGGAACGACGAATCAAGCCGTACTCGGACTGATCGAGAAATGCAAACCTGATCATGCGCAATTTCATGGATGTGTGAAACGTGTCAAGGAGGCCGTTCAAGCTGGTACCAGCGAAGAAGCTGTGCGTATCGTTCGCGAGGAAATGATGCCCGCAGCGGAGAAGGTCGTAGGTCCTGACGGGTTGGGCGCGATAAAGGCGGAGTCAAAGAAGGTGCTCGACAACCTTCTGGCGATTAGCGATTTTGCTGCGACCAGTATGACGGTAAAGGGCGCAGACCTCACCAAAGCTCTGACTGCTTTGCTGGATGAGAGCGAGACGGAAGTCGACACGAGTGTTGATGACGCAGAGGAGTCGGCTTACCGCGGTCAACTGGTCATGGTGACGTGCCTGGCAGTGGGTCTGGTTATGGCAGTAGTCCTAGGTATCATCATTACTCGAAGCATCACCAAGCCCATCAATCGGATCATAGATTCACTGACTTCAGGCGCAGACCAAGTGTCTTCAGCGGCAAACCAAGTTGCCCAATCCAGTCAGCAGATGGCGCACGGCGCGAGCGAACAAGCTTCGAGCCTGGAAGAGACGTCCGCGTCCCTGGAAGAAATGGCTTCAATGACCCGGCAGAACGCCGACAGTTCGAACCAGGCCCGAACGATGAGCCAGCAATCGCGTAATGGCGCCGAACGGGGCAGCGAAGCGACCACACGGATGAACTCAGCCATTCAGCAAATCAGGGTATCGTCGGAGGCGACAGCCAAGATTTTGAAGACGATCGATGAGATTGCATTTCAGACGAACTTGCTGGCGTTGAACGCCGCGGTGGAGGCGGCGCGCGCCGGAGAGGCCGGGAAAGGGTTCGCGGTCGTGGCCGAAGAAGTCCGCAATTTGGCGCAACGGTGCGCGGAAGCGGCGCGTAATACGGCATCGCTTGTGGAAGAAGCCCAGAAGAACGCGGAACACGGCGTCACGGTTTCGGGCGAAGTCGCCGAGATTCTAGGCGTGATCGTTGGGCATGCACAGAAGGTGGAGCAGCTCATCAACGAGGTGTCGGCAGCCAGCACCGAACAGACGCAGGGTATCGACCAGATCAACACGGCGGTGGCCCAGATGGACAAGGTCACGCAGGCCAACGCGGCGAACTCGGAGGAGGCCGCGGCGGCGAGCGAAGAACTTTCGGCGCAGGCCGCCAATCTGGTGGACATCGTGGGCGACTTGGCGAAGATCGTGGGCACAAGCCAAAACGGGACCAAGCATTCTCGCGGTTCGGCGCCATCGAAGAAGCACCCGCAGACGCCGCCGGCGCGGCGCGCATTGACGCATCCTCCGGTCTCGAGTTTTAGCGAGCGGCGCGAGCCCCGGAAGCTGGTCGCGGCAGTAGGCAGCAATGGAAATGTCCATAATCCGGAAGAAGTCATTCCCCTTGATGACAACGATATGTCCGATTTCTAGTCGAGGATGCGCACGGAACGAGTGATTCCGTTTCGCTGAATCACACGAATTCTGCATCACTTCCCGGATGGCCCCATTTGAGGTGAGGCCATCCGGGAGCTTGTTTCTGTAGTAGCCCGCGCTTCTCCAGCATTTTCGCCGACTGAATATGAAGTGTGCTCGGCTTTTGTCACGCGTGGTTTCATTGACGGCCGTTCATAACGTAGGATAACCGAACGAACAGTAAGGTGCGCCGGGGGGCGCAGGAGGTGCACATATGCGGTCATGGAGTTGTAGGCTTTTTGTGGTGGGAACGATCTTGGCTGCGTATGCTTCGGCAGCTCCGGTTTCCCGGATCGTGCTGGATGGCGATTTCGCGGATTGGCAGTATGTCCCGGTGCATACGGATCCTCAAGACGATCAACATGACACGGATCACACGTTGCCCAGTGACACGCCTGCCTACGTCGATCACGAAGATGTCGACTTGATCGAGTTTAAGGTCACGCACGACGAAGACAACGTATACGCCTACTTCAAATCGCGCGGGATCATCGGCCGCACGCAGTCGCACACAGAGGGGACGGCCGGAAGGTACTATGTGATTGTCACGCTGGACGTCGATCAGAATGACACGACCGGCTATTGGCTGAACGAAGGCGGGTATTATCCGACGTCGAGCGGCTACGACATGAACATGGAAGTCGAGTTTTACGATGCGGCCTTCAATACCGGCCACTACCTCAACCACGGCTGCCTCGACGAAACGGAATATCTCCAGGCCCAGGACGACCAATCCAACGGCTTCATCATTGTGAAGGCGGGCACGTACGACTGGTACACGCAGTGGGTGTGGTGGGATACGCCACAAGGCAATTTGGGAGAAATCACCCTGCCGGACGGTCACAGTACCATCATGTGGGTCGAAGACAGGGGTCCTGTTTACCAGGGGATTATTGAGATTGCGGTATCCGCCGACGGGCACGAAGCCGAGATGAAGGCTCCATTCCGCGGGTT
>JAIBAQ010000179.1 GCA_019695095.1 Candidatus Hydrogenedentota bacterium | reverse complement strand
GTGCCCCCGATGGACTTCTCTTTGAAGGCGAATACGCGCACGCCGGCGTCTTCCAGAAGCACCGCGCCCTTGTTGTTGCCCCAACGGCGCTGTTGCCACAGTTGGACGCTGTAGGTTCCGGTCTGCGGGTCGCGGATACCTTTGCGGTAATGCATCCACGTGCCGGATTCGCCCGTTTGTGCACGGTACGCCGGGCCGATCTCGAGCGGGCTGAGCAGGCTGAGTTCCAGGCCAAGTCCGTATTCCTGGGCGAACTTGCTGACGGCGGCGATGCGGCTGATGTACTCGTCGGTGTCGGGGGTCAGACGGCGTGGCTTGTCGCCTTGCCCGGGACGATACTGCTGGAAGAAATGGTCGAACGCGATGGTCAAGGTACGGTGTCCGGCGGCCTTCGCGCGTTCGCAGACGGCGCGCAGCGAATCCATGCGCGGTTCAAGGCCAAGGCTCATATTGAACTGCTTGTCGGGGTCCGACAGAAACTCCAGTTCCTCATCGCTCACGAGGATGATGTGCGATTTGCCGAGCTGGAAACTCCACGGTCCCGGAAATGCGACCAGCTCGCCCTTGTAGACGTCCTCGGGCACCGGGTTTACCGTGTCCTGCGCATAGGCCACCAAGGCCAAACCCATTGCCATCAACCACATTGCAGACCGCATGCAAATACCCCCTTCCAAAGTCGAAAACACGTCTCACGAGTAGACCACGTTTTCAGGGGGAATGTAAACGCCGGAACTTCAGAAAGAGGGGGGTGTCCCCTTGGTCCATTTTGACGGTTCAAGGGGGTGTCCCGAAAAGCGATTTTCGCGCAGAGCCGCCGAGGCGCAGAGAACGCGCAGCCAGCGGGGAGGTCACGTGCGATTTGACGGTTCAAGGGTACCGCGTGTGGCTCGCCATGCAGGGTGCGCGGGCGCGCGCACTTGGGAAAGTACGGCGCGAGTTCGAGTGTACATGGCTGTGCCCTCGTTTGTTGGCATTTGTATATATGGGTGAGTTCGTTGCACTTCGGGAGCGAAATCTCTCCCTGCTGTGGCGTGGTCTCCTGACCGCGCCACTCTTACGACCGCAGGTCTCCCACGTCCGTGATCGCCAGGTCTACTCTTCACCACTCGCTGTGGCGTGGTCTCCCGACCGCGCCACTCTTACGACCGCAGGTCTCCCACGTCCGCGGCCGCAGGTCTCCTCTTCACCACGAGATTTGAGTTATCTCGACATCATCGCAAGTGCTTTCGCCTGTCGCGTAGCTGCGCGCAGATGAGTAGCGCCAGTCCTCGGGGTAGCGCACGAGGCCTTTTCGGACAGGATTTCCGTGAATGTAGTCAAGCTTCTGCCTCCAGAACCGCTCCGTGCGGACCGCGACGGGATGGCGCGTGGGTTGCCAGAAACGCCGGTGTCTGTCAGGGCGAGCGGTTTGCCTGTACACATCGGAGAACACGCGGGGCTGGTTCCTGATGGCATCGTCGGCCAAGGCTCTACCCGTGTATCGGCGGAATTCGTCGAGAGTCTGCCGAAGACGGTCTGCGTCGTACTGGTGGTCGAAGACTATCGCGTGCATGTGAGTGGGCATCATGACATATGCATTGACGCGCAGACCTTTGTGGGCATGACAGAAAGCAAGGCTCTCCGCGAGAAGACCGCAGGTCCGTTCACTCACAAACACGGGGAGCCAGCCGACTACGCTATATGTGACGAAGTAGATGGACGCATCGTCGTAAATGCGGTATATCTCCATGGCGGTGCAGTGTAGTAGAAGGTTGAGTCGCGTGTACAGCCGAAAGAGAGGAGACCTGCGGTCGTAAGAGTGGCGCGGTCGGGAGACCGCGCCACAGCAAGGCGGTCGGGAGACCACGCCACAGCAAGGCGGTCGGGAGACCGCGCCACAGCAGGGCGGTCGGGTGACCACGCCACAGCAGGGCGGTCGGGAGACCGCGCCACAGCAAGGGGAGACCACGCCACAGCAAGGGAGCCACAGCAGTGGTGTCGTTTGTTTCCACTGCGTGTCCTTTCTAAGATTGTCATTCCTGAACCTGGTGTGAACGGATAGCGGAAGGGTTTCATGGCACAGCGCCTGGTAACAATGTCGAGACTAGTGCACTGCGCGATAGGCGCGCTTGCGGGGTGCTTCGTTGCGTGTGTCGCGCGCGCGGAAGACGCCATGCCGCACGGATCGGCGGCGGTGAGCGCCAGCACGTTGTTTCATGTGCTGTTGGCGATTGCCGTAATCATTGTGGTTACGCGGGCGGCGGGAATGCTCGTTGGGTTTCTGGGGCAGCCGTTGGTGATGGGTGAGGTGATCGGCGGCATCGTGTTGGGGCCGTCATTGCTGGGGCGGATTGCGCCGGAGACGATGGATTACGTATTGCCCGCGGGGGTCGCGCCGTTTCTCGGTGTGATTGCGCAGTTGGGCGTGATCCTCTACATGTTTCTTGTGGGGCTGGAGTTGGACCTGCACCTCGCAAGACGGGGTGTCAAGGCGACAGTATTCATATCGAACGCGAGCATTGCGGCACCGTTCATACTGGGGGCGGGACTGGCGTTTCCACTACACGAGCGTTTCGCGCCGGAAGGCGTGGGGCTGACCGTGTTTGTGTTGTTTCTGGGTGTGTCGATGTCGATTACGGCATTTCCCGTGTTGGCGCGCATACTCGCGGACCGGCGTGTGCAGAAGACGAGACTGGGCGTGATCGCGTTGACGTGCGCGGCCATCGGCGATGCCACGGCGTGGTGTCTGTTGGCATTTGTGGTGAGCTTCGCGCACGACCGCGCCGGCGATGCGCTGCAAACACTGTTGTTGACCATTGGCTTTGTCGCGCTGATTGTGGGCGTGGGGACGCCGCTGGCGCAGAGATGGGTCCCGCGCATGGAGCGGAGACCGCAGGGGGCGCTAACCGTCGTCTTTGTGGCAATGCTCTTGTCGGCAGTGGCGACCGAGTACATCGGCATTCATGCGATTTTCGGGGCCTTCTTGTTGGGGGCCATTATCCCGCATGACAGCCGGATTGCCTCCGATCTGACGCATCGTCTGGAGTCGTTCATCGGAGTCCTGTTCCTGCCGGTCTTCTTCGCATACACGGGGATGCGCACCCAGATTGGCCTGATCTCGGGGGTGGAGAATTGGCTGTTTTGCGGGGCGATCATCGCGGTGGCGTGCATGGGCAAGTTTGGGGGGACCTATGCGGCGGCGCGTTTAACGGGCATGCCCCGGCGCGAAGCGTCGGCTCTCGGGGTGCTCATGAACACGCGCGGGTTGGTGGAGTTGATTGTTCTTAATATCGGGCTGGATCTGGGCGTCATTTCGCCAACCCTGTTTGCCATGCTGGTTCTCATGGCGTTAGTGACGACATTCATGACTTCGCCGTTGCTCAATCTGGTCATGGGTAAACGGTCGTGGGGTCAGGAAGATGGCGGGTAAGGGGAACTGCGCCGCAGCAAGAGAGCGATATTGAGAGAATAAGACCGATCCGTCGGATCCGACGGATCGGTCCTATTCTCTTGGCAAGCCTAAGGCATATGTCTACACCACCGCCAGGGCGACCTCCCAGGGTTGCAGGGTGGGCAGGATAAACCTGCGGTAGGGGCCGTCAACGGAGGGGCTTTCGATATCGGTTTCGCCGCCGTACATGCGGTTGACGCGCATCGCGGCGCGGTCTGTGCGCACGAGCAGTTCAAGGTTCTCGGCGGGGTCCATGTAGCCGTTGATGAGCGCCATGACCGTGCGGCCAGGTTCGGGTTGGCGGACCCACAGGTTGACGCGGTGGAACGACGCAACGTACGCGGGCAGCGTGTCTTTGGAAAGCCAGCGCATGATGGATTTGAGTTGCGAGGCTTTGCTCAGGTTCTGCAATTGCTCGTAGGGGTAGTAGCCCGCGACGCAGATGCGTCCGCCTTCGACATTCTCGAACACGCCCATGCAGCAGGGAGCGGTTTCGTTGTACGTGTAGTCGACGCAGCGCGACACGGCCACGGCCCGGGCGTTGGTTGCTTTGAAGAAATGCGTCGGGCATTTCCAGAACGATTGGCGGCCGTTGCGGCGGCGTCCGGCGAAGGCGCCATTGAGCGGGTGATCGGTCAGCTCTTCAATACAGTCGTCGTGCCGGATCTCGGCGGTTTCGAAGCCGGTGAGCCGGCCATAGCCCATTTCGTTGAGCCGGCCAAGGGCCGCGCCGTCGAGGTAAAGCCCTTTGCGCAGTGCGGCCCGGATTTCGTGGTCCTTCAACGCCACCGTCTGGTCGCCGGACCACGCTTCCACGCTCGATTGCGAGGCGAGATAGGATGCGGGAAGTCCGGTAGACCAGAGTTCGTTGCATTGGCCGGGTGCGCCGGGTCCGCCAAACCAGGGTCCGCCGGGGTTCTGCGCGGCGTAGGTGTCTTTGCACCAGCCACTGTGGATGCCCACGGACGGCGCGCGGCCGAGTTCGCGCGCAAGAAGGTCTAGGAACGGACGAACCGACCGCAAGTGCGCGACGAGCGGATGAAATTCGTCGAGGGGTTCGTCGTATTGCGACATGACGTTGAAGGCCGTGCCGGTGCAACCGCCTGCGATATAGGCAGCGGCTTCCAACGCGGTGGAATGCGCGGCTTTCTTTAGACGCTGGTACGGGAAGCTCTCCAACTCGGATTCGATGCATTTCACGTGCGCGGGCAAAAGCGCCGTTTGGCGTCCGATGTCGTGGGCCTTGTCGGTGATGGAAGCCATGCGCTCATCGGTGTAGGTGCCGCCGCCGGGCCGCCAATAGACGGGTGCGTGTTTGGGACCCGCCAGGATGTCGGCCCACGTGTCGAAGTCGTAGCCTTCGAAGAAACGGTCGCCGGTCATGAATCCGAGGGGCATCTCCGGCGCTTTGGCGTGAACCGTCTCTTCGATGAGCTTGAACAAACGCCCGATGGTTTCGCGGTTGTGTTGCAGGTACGCACGGCGCAGGGCCATTTGCTCAGGCACCGGACCCGCGGACAACGCAGCCACCAGGGTCTCGCGGGTGAAGGGCTTGCCTTCGCGTTCGGAGAAAATCTTCACGCACGTATCGCAGAAGCAGCAGGGACCGACGGGCATGTGCCCGTAGAGACGGATGTCGTCGTCGAGCCAGATGTAATCGGGTTTGGCAGAGACCAGTCCCTGGTACACCTTGACGATGTGTCCGCGTAAGGCTTCGCCGTTGGGACAGAACGATCCCCGGCACACATTGCCGTTGGGATCGGTCATGGGCGTGTAGTCGCCGGAGAGGGAATTGGGAAGGTTCTCCTCGTGATGACCTAGCGTGGATAGGATGTTGATGCCGGAACGATAGCCGCGAGCGCGCGCCGCCTCCATGCGGGCTTTCATGATAGGCATTCGTTCGAGCAGGACATTCAGCGGCACCGGCGGGTGGGTCTCTTGGGTGAATAGAGTAACTTCATCGGTCACGCCGCGGTTGCGGTCGAAGAGATCGAGCAGTTCCGTGAAGCGCGCTTCGTTCATCCACGTCGGTGACCCGATGCGGAAGCATACGAAGGCCTTCGTGATACCGTCGGTTGACGCGAGGGCCGATGCGGACTCCGCTTGCGCCGATGCGCCTGCGAGCATATTGGATAGGACCGAGACCACGGGGCTGCTGGCCGCGCCCAGTTTCAAAAGACTTCTGCGTGACAGTTCCATGACTCCCCCTCTTGCGTCTTCTATTTCGCCGCTTCGATCGCGATGTGTGTGAGTTGGTCGCGTTTGATCCGCAACACGCCGCTTGCGCCGTTGTACTCGCCGAACTGCCAGTACGAGGCATCGAGAGGCTTGTCGCCGCCGGTGATTTTTACGGGCGTGAACGTGATGCGCAGGATTTCGTTCCCTGTGGGTTCGAAGGTCTCGTACTCGATGCGGCCAGGCGCATACGAGATGGACTTGACGGTTCCGGTCGATCCCAGCAAGTGATCGGCGTCGGCGGGCGCCAACTCCGGCATGGCCGACATGCCATCGATGATGTGTGCGAGAAAATCGAAGTAGGAATCCGAGAACCAGGGCCTTGGGTAGCCGAGTCCGACGTAGTTTATGGCTTGCCCGTCTTTGGAGGCATTATTGAACGTAGAGTAGGTCGCCAAGGCGAAGGCCGCGCGGGCTTCTTCGCGGTCGGCTGCGTCGCCGGTGACTCCAAACCACATCGCGGCGACGGACGCGTAGCGCGCCGTGTGACTGCTCATTTCCTCGAAGCAGACATCTTGTTCGCGAACACTGGTCGCGCCGTAGCGCTTCGTCGCCCCGAACCGTCCGCGCACCCACGTGAGCAACGCAGGGACCTGCGTCCTGTAATCGGGCGCGACTTCGGGATGGAGAAGCATGTAGCGCGCGGTCTCCATGGGGATCTGCTGGTTGTAGTTCTCGGGATGTTTGCCGACATCTTCGTAATAGCCGGACCAATGGTTGTTCTTCATTGGAAACTCGAGAATCCACTTCCACAGTGCATCGCGCGGGGCGGCGTATTCCGAGAGGCCGCTATCCACGAGGATGTCGAAGAAGAGCACAGGCGCGATCATGTTGGCCGTGTATTGCTCGACCACCTTGCCGGTCTTGAGGTCAACACGAAAAGGCAGCGGAGAGTTGTCCTCATCGCCGGGTTGGATGTGTGCGAAAAGGGCTTTCGCGATATCCACCGCCGCTTCCATGTACTTCTGCTCACCGGTGAGACGGAAGAATCGCACGTAGGCGTAACCGACCATCGCCATCTTGTCGGGTTCGGATTCCGGATCGTCGTATTCGCCGTCCGGACTATTGTCTTGCGTACGCGGGACGTTGGCCCAATTCCAATCCGGCGGCGTGTTGAATTTGAGGATGCGGTCAAGCAGCATCCGCGCACAATCCAGCGACGAGCGGTCGCCGGTATAGGCATAGTACTTGGCCACCGTTTCCACGGCCCAATAGGCGTTGCTGCCCTGATTGTTCTGATTGGGCCTGAAGGTCCCGTCTTCGTTCATGACAGACGAGATCAAGTACCAGGGATCGTCGCCGAGGTTGGTCGTCTTCGTGGGACAATGCTGAATGAAGGCCATGCTTCCTTTCAGGACATTGTCGTAGGTCGTCCACGGCTGAAGCTTTCCGTTGTCGTCCAGCACGGCCTCGTGGTCGCACAGCATTTCTGCATGCGCGAAGCACGCGACAAAGGCCGCAAGCCCAAACGCAATTCCAAAAAGACGAGTTATCGCTGTCATCATCCCCCCTAGTGCCCAATCGGAGGGCGGACTTTCCAGTCCGCCTCCTACACTTCGACCTCTCAAAACGGCGGACTAGAAAGTCCGCCCTCCGGATTACTTGATGGGTTTGTCGTGAAGGGCCTTCGACACCTTCTTCTCGATGGCTTGCGCCCACAGTTCGTACCCCTTCTCCGAGAGATGCACGAAGTCGGGCATGATGTCCTTGGAGAGGGTATTGTCGGGCTGCGTCAGAACCGAGTTGATGTTCAAGTATTCGACGCGCGGCAGCTCGGCGAGCCGTGCGATGCGCACGTTGATTTGTGCCACTTGATCACGGAGGTACCCAGGCGTTTCGCCGCGCGGAAACACGCCGAGCACGAGGATCTTCGTCTTCGGCAGCTTTGCGCGCAGCAGGTCGACGATTTCCGTGATACCCTGGACAATCTCCACGGGTTTGTTGCGCGACACGTTGTTGGTGCCGATCATCAGGACGGCGAGCTTTGGCGAGATGCCGTCAATGTTGCCGTTTTCGAGACGCCACAGAACGTGCTGGGTGCGGTCGCCGCCAATGCCGAGGTTCACGGCGTTGCGCTTTCCGTAGTACTTGTCCCAAGTGGCTTTGCCTTTGCCTTCCCAACCCTGCGTGATGCTGTCGCCAATGAAGATCAGATCGACGTTACCCTGTTTCACGCGTTCGTTGAAGGAGTTGTGCCGCTTCATCCAACCCTCTTCGCGCGGCACGGGCACGCAGGTATCGGGCTTCTCGGCGGTCTTGGGCGGCGCGGCAGGTTTTAGCGTGGCGCACGCGCCAGCCAAAAACACAAGTGCGACGATGCTGACATTGCGAAGATAGTGCATGGTGGTTCCCCTAAGTATGGATCTTGACGGTCCATTCTCCTTGGCGGTTTGAAAACGTGATGTCCGTACCGTTTCGTGCTACGTATCATCTTCTTGCGACTACACAAGGTCAAGCAGATTGGCCGGTCCACTGAAGAGGGCTATTCGTTGATAGTATTGGGGGCAATCTGGGGGAGGGGAAGCGCTTCGATTCTCGTCTCCAGCGGGTAGCGGTGGTTACCCGGATAGACTACGAAGAGCTTGTCGAGCTTGAGGTCTTCGAGTGCTGTGTGCATCGACTTGGTTGCTCGTGGCGCGTCCTGCCATTTGCACTCGAAGCCAAGTCGCTTGCCTTCACGCAGTAGAAATAAATCCACTTCCGTACCCCCATGCGCCTTGTAGAAGAACGCATCGCGGTCGGCGTTTAGACGTCTGATGACTTCTTCGAGGGCAAATCCTTCCCACGAAAATCCGAGACGAGGATTCGCCATGGCTTGTTCTGCATTGCGTAGCCCGAGCAATGCGTGCAAAAGCCCGGTGTCTCGTAGGTAAATCTTTGGGGCCTTCACGAGTCGCTTCCCAACATTTTCGTACCAGGGCTGCAGTTGGCGAATCATGAATGCCCCCGTGAGCGTATCGAGATAGCGGCGTACCATCAGGTGAGTGACGTCCATCGAGCGGGCAAGTTCAGAGACATTTAATGTCTGACCATGAAGGTGGGCCAGCATAATCCAGAAGCGGCGCAAGGTCGCGGCAGGGGCGCGAATGTCCAGTTGCGGCATGTCGCGCTCCAGAAACGATTGAATGAAGTTCTGTCTCCATTCAAAGCTCTGGTCATCGTCTCGCGCCAGGAATGAGTCCGGAAAGGCTCCCCGGTTCCAGAGCGTGCGCCATTGGGCTGCACCCGCTTCCTGAAGGTCGAAACCACCCATGGGAACATAGGCCACTCGTCCCGCGAGAGTCTCGGAGGCCCCCTTCACGAGGTCAGGAGAAACGCTTCCGAGAATCAGAAATCGAGCGGGCAGGGGCCGGCGGTCGGCAAGAACCCGAAGCAGCTCGAACAAACGGGGCATACGCTGGAATTCGTCTATTACCACGAGGCCGGTAGAATCTCGAAGCATAAGGCTCGCGGACTCTTGCTGAAGAGGGCATTGTGGATCTTCAAGGTCAAAGTACGTCGCGTTCTGTAGTTGCGCAATCTCGCGGGCAAGCGTGGTCTTGCCACACTGGCGTGGCCCAAGCAGAAGGACGACAGGAAACTGGTCCAGAAAGCGCAGGATGCGTTCCCTCAGTCCATGGCGATCAACAAGTACCATGCTTGAAATTTATCATGTAACATTATAAATTTCAAGCTATATTGACCTGCCCTGCTGGGTTACTTCGCTCCATGGCTTTCACGAAAAGTAACTTATGCGTGTGGAGGTCCATCTCCGAGATATGCATAAGTCTTTTATTATTATGTAGATGCGAGGAGGGACGTTGCCATGGCACTTCATTTCGAGCTTTTTGCCGACGCGGGGGCATTTCTGGAGGCGGTTGGGCCGACCCTCTATGCGTTTGAGCCGCACAACAATCTGGCGTTGGGCCTTGCCGAGAGCATGGTCAAGAACGGTACGCCGGATGACGCCTTGCTGATAGCGGGTACGGAGCAGGGGGAGGTGCGCGTCGCAGCGGTACGGTCGCGTCCGCTTAATCATATCAATCTGATCATTGGACGCACGGGCCGTATGACCGAGGATGACGTGGTCGCTTTGGCGCGCTGGGTGCGTCGTGAAGCGCCGGGACTGGCGGGCGTGATGGGAGAGCCGGGGGCCGCGGCGACTTTCGCGCGCGAGTGGACCGGCAGTTTGGAGCTTGGCGCGGATCGTCAGGTCCGGATTCTGGCATTGGACCGGGTGGAATACGACGGGCACGACAAAGGCACTGTACGGACTGCGACGGAGTCCGAGGCGGAGTCTGTTTTCGATTGGCTCCGTGGGTTTCGCGCAGACATCGGAATGCCCGTCACGGATGAGACAGAGTTGCGCGAGTCGTACGGTCCGCGCATCGCCGCAGGCGAAGTGTATTTCCTCGAGTTGGACGAGCCCGTGTGTATGGCGGCGCGCGTACGCTCTACGAAGAACTGCGACATCATCGGCGGCGTATATACGCCCGCTGCGTTCCGATGTCAGGGACACGCTACAGCGCTGGTGGCGCGGATGAGCCGGTTGTTTTTGGGCCGGGGCAAGACGCGGTGCGCGTTGTTTACGGACAAGCACAATCCTACGTCGAATGCTATCTACGAGCGCATTGGTTACCGGGAAGTCATGCAGGCGGTGGAGTACACGCTGCCTGTCGAATAGACGACAGTCCGCGGTTTTATCAAGCGTGCTTTGCCGTTGTTGCAACGGGCGGCGTACAGGGGGATACTTCTCGTTGAGTCATCAGCCAATGGGAGGTCCTATCCATGTCGACCATGAATCGCCGGAGTTTTATGTCGCGTACGGCCGTTGCGGGAGCGGCTGCGCTGGGAGCCGTGCGCACGGCGCGTGCGCAGGCGGCAAACGAGAAATTGAATATTGCCGTGGTCGGTGTCGGCGGCATGGGCGGCTCGAATTTGCGCAATGTTGCCGGCGAAAACATCGCGGCGTTGTGCGACGTGGACGAAGTCTACGCGGCGAAGGCATTCGCGGCGTTCCCGGATGCGAAGCAATACAAGGACTATCGCGAGATGCTCGCGAAGGAAAGCGATCTCGATGCGGTGGTCATCGCGACGCCGGATCACACGCATGCAATCATCGCGGCGGCATGCATGCGCGCCAAGAAGCACGTCTATTGCCAGAAACCGCTGACGCACAATGTGTACGAAGCGCGGCGGTTGGCGGAAATTGCCAAAGAGACGGGCGTCGTCACGCAAATGGGCATCCAAGGGCATTCGGGCGAGGGCATTCGGCTGGTGCGCGAATGGATTCAGGCGGGCGTCATCGGCGAAGTGCGCGAAGTGCATGCGTGGTGCAGCCTGACGTATTACCCCTGGGGACATGCGGGGTGGAGTTCTCCGCTCGGCGCGCGGCCCACGGACACGCCGCCGGTGCCCGAAACGCTGGATTGGAATCTGTGGCTCGGCCCAGCGCCGGAGCGGCCGTATCATCCCTGTTATCACCCCGCCACGTGGCGGAGCTGGATCGATTTTGGCAGCGGCATGATGGGCGATCGCGGCGCGCACACGTTCGACCCGATCTTTTGGGCGCTGGATTTGGGCCAGCCCACGACGGTGGAAGGAAACGCGACCGACCTTAATCCAGAGACGCACGCAATCGCGTGCCTCGTGCGGTACGAGTTCCCCGCGCGCGGTTCGATGCCGCCGGTAACATTGACGTGGTACGACGGGCTGCGGCCTCCGCGCCCGCGCGAGTTGGCCCAGGAAGACGTGATGGGCAACACCGAAGGCGGGTCGTTGTTCGTCGGGTCCGAGGGGATGCTGACGTGCGGCGTGTATGGCGAAGAGCCTCGCCTGTTGCCGAATTCACGCATGAAAGATTTCAAAGCGCCCGCGCCGAGCATTCCGCGTGTGAAGGGATCTCATGAGGATGACTGGATTCAGGCCATCAAGAGCGGCGGGAAGGCCGGAGCCGATTTTGCGTATTCAGGCCCACTCACCGAGGTGTGCCAGCTCGGCAACGTCGCGAAAACCATGAACGCCAAGCTCGTGTGGGACGCGGAAAAGATGGAGTTCCCGAACATGCCCGAAGCGAACCAGTACGTGAAGAGGACCTACCGGGACGGGTGGGAGCTGTAGAGGGATAGGCGTCTCGAGGTTATTTGCCGTTGGATTCGGCGGATGGTTCACGTGTGATGCCCCTTCAGGGCGCATCTCTTTCTGGGTAACGGTTACCTAGGGCGGCGTTTGAAATTGTTCGTTGCTCGCCCGCAACGAACAATCCCAAACTCTGCCCTAGGCTAGCATGTCCAGCGCCTCCGGCGC
>JAIBAQ010000178.1 GCA_019695095.1 Candidatus Hydrogenedentota bacterium | reverse complement strand
CAGAGCAACGGTATGTCGTTGTATTGCCAACGGATTTCAAGGCGGATGCTCCACACGATGTTCTGATTGCGTTGCACGGGCATGGCTCTGATCGCTGGCAGTTTGTGAATGATACACGGGACGAGTGTCGGGCCGCGCGCGACGTGGCGGCGGCTCGCGGCATGATCTTCGTGTCACCCGATTACCGCGCAAAGACTTCGTGGATGGGTCCGAAAGCGGAAGCCGATCTGGTTCAAATCATCGATGAACTGAAAGCGAAGTACACCGTGAAGCGGGTCTTCTTGACCGGCGGCTCGATGGGTGGGTCGAGTACATTGACGTTTGCGGCCCTGCACCCCGAGCTCATCGCGGGGGCTGCGTCCATGAACGGCACCGCAAATCATCTGTTGTATGAGAACTTCCAGGACGCGATCCGTGAATCGTTCGGCGGGACGAAAGCGGAGATTCCCCTCGAGTATAAGATACGCAGTGCCGAATATTGGCCGGAAAAATTCACGATGCCCGTGGGCATTACCGCCTCAGGTAAGGACGAGTCGGTGCCGCCCGACAGTGTCGTGCGTCTCGCCAAAGTACTCAAGGCCATGAATCGCAACGTATTGCTTATTTTTCGCGAAGAGGAAGGACACCAGACTAAATACGACGATGCGAAGGCAATCGTGGAGTACGTGATAGACAGGGCCGCGAAGTGACTGGTTGCGTAAGGTGGTTCACAGTTCCGGCGTGTTCGCGACTTGCCAAGCATCGATTCCATTGCGGACTTGCTGGCAGTTCTCGGGCAGCGTCCGAAACGTATCGTCGATTACTTGTGACAATGTCGTGCTGCGTTTGCAGGCGGCGAGCAATGCGACCCGTTCGCCGGGAACGACTTCGTCGGCCAGCAGCGCCAATCTGAGAACAAGGCCAAACGGCACAAGCCATCGCCGTAACGCGAGCGCGTCAATCTGCAAATCGAGCGCTTCGAGTTCCTGGGGGCGGGCCACGAGCAGCAACGTTTCACCATCGCGCAGTTTGCGCGCGGATCGCTCAATCATCTCCGGAACGGCAGCCGTCGGTGCGCCTAACGCCGACACGACAATGGCATCGGCGCGCTCCGCATCGCCTATAACCACGCGATGTGGCGAACGAATACCGCGCCAACTCGCATTGTCCAGCCCGGCACCAACCACCGACACGGTATTCACACCCAACGGCAATGCCGCGGCCAACGGGGACTCCTCGATCTCGCTACTGCGTGTGGTCCGCGCCATGAGTCTCTGCACCGAATCCACAATGTAATCCGCGCGGTGTCCGTACGTGTGATGTTCCAGCGCGATCGCGCGCGCGGCCTTCTTGATACGCTGCCGCAGGTCATCGTCGGCGAGATAGCGGCGCGTCTGGCGAATCAAATCCTCTTCATCGGAATAAGCAACAAGATGCTCTCCGTTATTGAAGAGATCGAAAAGCCCGTTCTCCTCGGCTTGTGAATTGGTCAATGTGGCGCATCCCATGCCAAGAGCTTCAAAGATCCGCATATTCACGTCGTTCACGGCGCTGTGGTTAAACGTGAGCTTACCCGCGCAACACAGCGCGCACATGGTTGGACCGAACAGGGCGGTCTTTCCGATGAATTTCACTTCGCGCTGCAACCGTTGTATAAGCTCCATCCGCTGCTGATGGATGGGCAGCGAAATGGTACCCGTGAAAGAGACGTCGGCGCGCGGTTCCATCTCCACGGGAAAGTGTTGCTCGGGATTAAACGCGAGCGGCAGCCATTCAACGTTCCCCGCCCCCATCGCGCTGAGACGCGGGACAAATGATTTCTGCGCGGCAAATACAAGGTCGTAGTGGAGTGCATCCAGATAGTCGCGCGGGCTTTGCCACGTGTCGATGCTCAGATAGACACGCGGACAAGCAATTCCCGCGAAACTCGGGCACAGAGGCGTTCCCGCCATGGATATGGCGACAATCAGATTAGGCTGCCATCTCGTTGGAAGGACTTCAACGAGTTTGATAGAAGGATCCAGTTCGGATTCAACGTCAGTCCGCGACGCGGCGGCGTCGAGATGTTCGAGTTGAAATGAGCGAAGTGTGTCGTCTGAGATATTGGGTCCGACGACGATAACCTCATGCCCGCTTGAGCGAAATGCGGCAATGTAGTGCCGGGTCCAACCGTACGGTTCACCTTTTGTTAATATACAAATGCGCATTCGCTATAGGGTGCCGCTCAATTGTAGGGGCAGCCGCCGCCCGCCATCTGGCAGCACGAACTGGCGCCGCACGGTGAGGGCGCGGGCGAAGAAGACGCGCCCGTCATGGGTGCGAAGGCGCTAAGCTGCTTCGTGAGTTTCGCGGACCCGCACGAGGGGCACGTTGGAGTTTCGCTGCCGCGAACAAGTATCTCGGACTCGGTGTGGCATTTCTCGCAGACATAGCCGAACAAGGGCATGGGATTTCTCCTCGGATTCAAAGTGACTCAAAGCGCCTTCAACGACCAGCCCCGTGACCTTGCATGAAGCCATGGAGTGGAACCGCAACGTAGCTTAATGGTACCAAGCCGGACTCTATTCCGGCAAGAATGGGGTCCATCCCGGTGCGTCTGCCAGCCATCGATTTACCTTACTTTTGTGGCGAGAAGCGACACACATGGGCGGTGCCGGGGTGAAGCGAAATGGTATAGCCGGACTCCAACTGCGAGCCAGTTGCCTCCGTCTGTTTGCCAGACATTACGTCTTCCAGCGTATAGGTCGCACCGGTATTAAGTCCGGACAGCTTTACGTCGGCGGATGCATACGGGGATGCTGGCTGACGATAGACGGTGAAAAAGCCATTCCCCGTCTCCGGATCGATGAACTGCCAACCGTTCCACAGCTTGCGGCTCGTGTCCTGATCGAAGAGCGGATAGTAGTCTTCATTGATGAAACTGCGCACCGTCTTGTATGCGGCGACGGCCTTCGTAAGAAACGCCGTTTGTTCGGGGGCCAGAGTGCGGTAATCAAGTCCAAACGCGAGGGGTCCCGCGAATAGTGCCAGGACCTCTCCTTCAGAGTTGAACTTGCAGTAATTCGTGTTCAGCAAGCCGCCCGGCAGAAACACGTTTGCCCCGGTTTCATGGAATCGCATAAGGGCTTGGTCCATCGTGTCGTCGCTCTTCCAGAACGTGTGCCCACGTCGGATCGTCTCCAAGTCTATGCGCCGTCCGCCGCTGGAGCATTGTTCGATGAGCAGACCAGGGTGTCGGCGCATGAGTTCGTCGAGCATTTCATAGAGACCGTTGATGTAGAGTGCCTGCTTCAGTCCCTTCTCTTCTTCTCCTTCGGCGCGCGTCCAGAAACGGAGCGAATTTGCGTTAAAGTCGTAGCGAATCCAGTCAACTCCGACCTCAGAAATGATATTGCTCATCATGTCGAGGATCAGGGTGCGGACAGCGGGGTTACCAAGGTCCATAATGTGGCGTTCATAGTCAACGTCGCCAGGTTGCGGGGTGCCGCCTAGCAAGAGATCGGAGTGCTCACGCGCCCATCGTGTATCCCCGGATACGCGCTCGGGTTCAAACCAAAGCCCAAATTTCATTCCGAGACTGTGGACATGGTCAGCAAGCGGCTTGAGACCATTGGGAAACTTCTCGACGTTCACGGTCCAGTTGCCCACGCCGTACGGGAAATCGCCATCAAACCAGCCTGCATCAAGACAGAAGTACTCAATACCCGTCGGCGCGGCAAGGCTAGCCAACTCCTTGAGCATAGGTTCGTTCACTTTGTTGGTAAACGTGAACCATGAATTGAAGGATACAGGCGGGTCGACGGGTTTACCATCGAGGTGCGCTTGATAGCGGTTGCGAAGCAGCGAGCGCAAAAGGTTCGAGCCGGTGCGTTCGTCGCCTTGAAATGGGATGAGCAGTGCTGTCGGCATAGAAATGGATGTTCCTGAAGGAAGGCGAAAGTGTACGGGGTCCATGCCTGATACAAAGGTTGCTTTCCAGTTTTCGAAACGGCCTTCGGCTTTCCATTGGCCGGACCATCCAAGTGCGGACACTACACCCCAGGCGTCGCTGAGACCCGTCACCATATAGAAGGGAAGATCTCCATTGCTGGAGCGGCCGTCTTCCACGGTGAGCACCTTCCGTCCCAGCGGCGTCGCCGTCACGGCGAAGCCGGGCGAATTCTCCAAGGTTCCCGTCGTACCGCCAGTACCCGACCAAAGTACAGCTTTGTGGTCGCCCGCGGGCATCGAAAGGTGGATGCTGTCGACGGCGCTAATCACACCGCTGAGAGAGGATCCGGCGTTTGCGAAGTGCCATTGTAGTTCAACTGAAGCGGGCTCCGGATGAACTTCTGCCGTCAGTGTAGCCGTAAAACCTGTGTTAGGTTCCGTCCACGCGCTAACGCGTTTGGCTCCTTGCGTACCAGTGGTGTGTTTCCAGGTGGGAAACAGTTGCCAACACGGGGTGTCATTGTAGATGAAGACGGTGGGAGGACTGTCGATGATTTTGCCTGGCATGTCGTTTACAGAGTCTGAGAGGTAGTACTTTGAGCCGTCTTTTGCTGCCAACACGGCATCGGCCCAGTCCGCTTGGTCGTAGTTGATTCCGTCGCCGGCGTCGCGAATCAGGAGTTCAACCATCTTCGCGCCGGACAAATCTACATCGACGGGGACAGGCGCATCGCCGCCGCGACATAAGGGTGAGTGAAACCGTTCGGCACCGTCGACGAGAACGATGAACTCCACCGATCCTTTGTTGCCGGCGGTATCGTTGTTGTTGTCGATGCCAACGGCTGCTGTGAATCGCGCGAAGGGATCGTTGAGTTGAATCTCAATCCGGCCGTTGGCATGTGCGCCAATTCCCTTCTCGAAGGTCTTTTCGCCGACACGCAACGGCGTTAAGGTGTGGCAGCAGCGGTCGGCGGTGGGCTTGGCATAGTCCTGCGAAGCAGAAACGATACTCAGCGACGGAGGCTTCGTGTCTGTAGATGTCTGAGATGTCTCGAAACCACAGTCGCGCAACACCTGCTCAATTACTTGTGGGGTATTTGCCTCCGCGTGAGCGGAAATAGCCAATAGAGTACCGAGCAGGACTATGCTCTGCGTACGCAATGCCTTTGAATACCGCATACACAACTCCCCCATCATTCCATCCAGAACGAGTACAAGCTTGCCGATTTCAGGCAGAATTCCAACTGTATCTCCTGCCCGGAAAGCGATGCTATGTCGGCTCCATCTTTCCACGTTACTTCCGCTCGTACGCGATCACCCACAACGGGAGTGCAATCAGAATCTGAATAGCCGCGAATACTCCGTCCATCCTTGCTCATCAATTCCACTGTCACTTGGCCCTTGGCCGCGGCCGCGTTGATGTATAACCGTTTCCCGTTGAGTTTGAACGGCCTTGTAGTTAGTGAACCTGCGAAATAACCGCTATCGAGCGAGACGAACCCGTCGCGGCGGAGCACCGCGAGGCAGGCCGCGCCCCAACCGTCCTTCAAATCGGCGCGTTCTTCGTCAGTCAGTGTTGCGGGGTCGCGCGGAGAACCATCCTTATTGAGTCCGTAGTTGGAGTCGCGCCACTTCAAGCCGCTGTAGTAGAACCAGAGCTCATCGTCTTTGACGAGCGGCGCGTTGGCGGCAAGGATTTGCGTACGGTCGTAGACGCCGATGCGCCCCTTCTCGATACCCGAACACTCGATGAAGGGTTTGCGGTCGCCGAGGCGTATCCACGAGTTCAGATCGCGGCTGGCGATTAGCTGAATCTCATGAAATCCGTCAGTGTTGTTGCGCTCGGGAAGGCAGGTCGCGGTCGGGTAATACATGCTGGGGAGGCCGATATAGAAGCCCTCATAGGTGAAGACGCCGACGTTGTAGACCTCTGCGCGCCAGATGGGTTGATGCATAAGCCCATCGTTGGGAACCGGAGTCACCGCAGGATTGGGTTCGACAAAGAACGGTCCTAGCATGTTGGGATTGTTGAGGCGGCGATTGATCACATCGGGGGCCATCTTCTGGTCAATGGCATCCGCGCCAAACAGTAAACGGTTAGGCGTCCAATGTTCAAAGTCGGTGCTGGTAGCAATGGAGAAGGCACGTCCGTATTCGTTGCCGGTCTTCACAATCGCACAATATTGTTTGTGCGCGCGGTCATGGAGAAGATGACCTTCGTCGCTTGAGGGAATCACGGCATCGCCCAGCGGGGACCAGTGAATGCAGTCGGGGCTGACCACGGGCCTGCGGCGAGTCGCGCCCATGAGTCCCTTGTAGCGGTGCGCGGGGTTGGGATCGTCCGGATCGTAGACGAAGCCTTCCATCGCGTTTTCGGGCCACGCAATCTCTTCGGGTATGGCGATCCAGTTGTTGTCTTTGGACCCGAGGGCTTCCACCAGGCCCAGATTGGGTTTGTCCCAGTGCAGGCCATCTTTTGAAGTAGCGAGGGCAATTCCAAAGCTGTACTTCGGGTCACGGGCGCAGGCGAAATAGAGAATCTTGTAAACGCCCTCCTCGGGTATCCAGACGGGCTCACCGCGTATCTGGATGAGATCCCCGTCCGTCGGGATGTCGGGCTTCAGAACGGCGCCGCGCTTTTCGGGTTGATGCATGGTGCGGGTCAGGCCGCTCATCTTGGCAATTACCGCATCATCCAGAAACAACTGCCTTGCTCCAGGCTCCAGGGCAATTGGAGACGGCGCGTCTCCCGCAGCTTGCCCCCACGCAGAAATTGCCACAAGTACACCAACAAAGAACAGCCGGATTGCAGTTGACATAATCCCCCCTTAAGGATTTTTCCCGTATAATCGATATCACATGAGCGTTCGAATGAACTGTGCGATCTTCCTCAATTGCGCGTCATCCATGTGGCCGATAACGTTCTTGACGATCGGACACATTACACCCAGCATACTCGAAAGGCCAATCTTGGCCGAGCGTTGCACAACGGGCTTCATCTTAACCATCTCCATGGGTGTGAGAAAGAAATAACTCATCCCCGCTTGGGTCAACTCCACAACGAGTTCACCCAGCGCCTTTCCGTGCTCGGCGGCGTTTGAACTTTGCTCAAGATCTTCGAGGACGCGCAACGTGCGTGTGCGGAGACGTCTTGAATGGAAGAACCGTATCGAGGGATTCGAGTAAGTGGGCATCGTCCGATCTCCTACAAGCGAACGCCGGGGTGCGTGCATCTGCGGGGTTGATCATACCGGACGGTACGCCTAAGATGTAGGGACGTCGCTCGTATCTGAGGGGGGAGAGCGCGTTCTGTCAATTGCATGGAAGTTGCCACGCATTTCGCGTCGCGTGCCTGCGGAACGCACCTTGGGTTGCTCTTCTCTCCCGGTCTAAATGGGTACCTACACCCACTAATCGTTGGACTCCGTCCTCGGCGCGTATGGGGACGCAAACAGGGGAGCAGGGCATGAGATCGAAACGGAGACTGAGCCGGCGGTCGTTTCTGAAAACGGCGGGCGCGGCGTTCGCTTTCCCCGCGATAATCCCATCGTCGGCACTAGGGGCCGATGGAGCGGTCGCGCCAAGCGAAAGAATCGTGATGGCAGCGATTGGCACCGGCGGGCAGGGCATGGGCAACATGGGCAACTTCCTCGGCCGAAAGGAAGTGCAGATGGTTGCGGTGTGCGACGTGGACACGAGCCATCGCAACGCTGCCAAAGAAAATGTCGACAAGAAGTATCAGAACAGCGACTGCCAGGCGTACAACGATTTTCGCGAGATAACCCGGCGTGACGATATCGACGCCGTATGCATCGGCACACCCGATCATTGGCACGTAATCCCGGCCATCGACGCGGCAAAAAACAAGAAGGACATTTACGTCGAGAAGCCACTCACTCTGGCCATTGGCGAAGGGCGCGTGCTGAGCGACGTGGTTAAGCAGCATGGCCGAATCCTGCAGACCGGCAGCCAGCAACGTTCTTCAGAGTATTTCTGGAAGGCGGCCATGCTTGCGCGCAACGGAAAGCTGGGAACGATCAATCAAATCAGCGTAGGCATTCCCGGCAACAACAAGGAGTGCGGTCCATCGTGGACACCGCAGCCGGTGCCCGAGGGGTTCGATTATAACATGTGGTTGGGGCCCGCGCCGTGGGCTGAGTATCACCCGTTGCGCTGCCACTATACGTTCCGGTTCATTCTCGACTATTCCGGCGGCCAAGTAACGAACTTTGGCGCGCATCATCTCGACATCGCGCAATGGGCGCTCGACATGGATGAGTCGGGACCCGTGGAAGTGTCGGGTAATGGCGCGTTTCCGGAAACCGGTCTCTTCACTACGGCGACCAAAGTGTTCTTTGAATGCACGTACGCGAACGGCGTGAAGCTCTACTGCAAGACCGGCGGGCCGAACATCCAAATCGAAGGTTCTGAGGGCAGCGTGCGCGCGAGCCGAAAGAACGTGACGTCCAATCCGGCGTCGTTGTTGGAGGCTGATTTCTCGGCGTTTGAGACGCAGCTTTACAGGAGCAACGACCATCACCAGAACTTTCTGGAGTGCGTAAAGTCGAGAAAGCAACCAATCTGTACCGCGGAAGTGGGTCATCGTTCCGCGACTGTGTGCCACCTCGGCAACATCTCCATGCAGTTGGGGCGCACGTTGAAGTGGGATCCGAAGGCTGAGAACTTCGGTGATGACCAGGAGGCAAACTCGCACGTCCTGCGCGCCATGCGTGAGCCATGGTCGTTGGCGTAACTGCAGGGAGAACAGCGAAATGAACGCGATGCATACCATCTTCTCCGCGGCAGCGGTCGCCCAGGCCGCAGAGAAAGCTTCCGCGGGGCAAAAGGAACAGAAGCCCGCAGTAGATCCGGACGAGCAGGTTCCTCCGATGCCCGAGCACTGGGTAACGTTATTCGATGGAAAGTCGATGGATGGCTGGACACAACGCGGCGGCACGGCACCGTATCACGTCGAAGATGGCGCCGTGGTGGGTACAACTGTCCCGGGCCGTGAAGAGAATGGCAAGATGGTTTCGGGAACGGACAACTCGTTCCTGTGTACGAATCGAGTCTATGGGGATTTCATCCTTGAGCTTGAATTCAGAGTGGACCAGGGCATGAACTCGGGTGTACAGATTCGCAGCAACAGCTACGCGGGGTATCACGACGGACGTGTGCACGGCTATCAGGTAGAGATTGACCCTTCTGACCGTGCGTGGACCGGCGGAATCTACGATGAAGCGCGGCGCGGGTGGCTGTTCAAGCTGGAAGGTGACGACAAGGCGCGGGCACGCGGCGCATTCAAACAGGATGAGTGGAACAAGTTTCGGATCGAAGCGCGCGGCGACAACATCAAGACATGGGTGAACGATATCCCCGTGACGGATCTCGACGATTCGATGACATTGCGAGGATTCATCGCGCTACAAGTCCATTCTTCAAAGTCCAAAGAAACCAAGCAAGTTCGCTGGCGTAACATTCGCATTCAGGATTTCGACAGAGCGAATACAGACCCTATTCCGTATAAAGAGCAACGTAAGGACTAGCGGGGTTCAGAGAACCCATGGGAGCACAACAGATGAGATTGCACAGGGTGATTCTGGTAGTGGCAATTGGCTTAGCGGCCGCACTGATCCCGTTTGCGGGCATTGCCCAGGCAGACGATCTGAAGATCGGCATCATCGGAACGGACACTTCGCATGTGGGCGCCTTCACGGAGTTGATCAATAACCCGGACAATCCGAAGCATGTTCCGGGCGGCAAGGTGATTGCGGCGTTCAAAGGCGGCAGCCCCGATGTCGAGTCGAGCATCACGCGCGTAGACAAGTATGCCGAGGAAATCCAGACCAAATACGGTGTGAAGATCGTGGACAGCATTGAAGAGTTGTGCACGATGGTCGATGCCGTGTTGCTTGAGAGCGTAGACGGAAGGCCGCATTTGGAGCAGGCCAGACCGGTCTTTGCGGCAAAGAAGATCATTTACATCGACAAGCCCATCGCGGGCACACTGAAGGACGCAATCGAGATCTTCCGTTTGTCGAAGGAAAGCGGCATACCGACGTTCTCGTCTTCGTCGTACCGCTACTATCCGAGCATGCAAGAGGTGCTGGGCAAGGACGTTGGCGCGGTGCGCGGCGCCTTGTCGTATGGCCCTGCCACGCATGAAGAGCATCACCCCGGTTTGTTCTGGTATGGCGTGCACGCCACCGAGGCATTGTTCACGGTCATGAAGACGGGCTGCGAGACGGTGGTTCGCACGGAAACACCGGAATTCGACGTGGTGACCGGCACGTGGTCGGGGGGGCGCATCGGTACGCTCATTGGCTTGCGCACCAAAGCCACGCCGCACCAAGTCACCATCTTCGGCGACAAGGCTGTTGCACAGCAGCAAGAGAATCCTGATGACTCCTATGCGCCGCTTGTGGTCGAAATCATGAAGTTCTTCAAGACCAAGGTTGCGCCTATTACGCCGCAAGAAACGATTGAGATGTTCGCGTTCATGGAAGCCGCCGACGAAAGCAAACGCCAGGGCGGCGCTCCCGTGAAGATCGAAGACGTGCTCAAGAAGGCACTGGATGGAAAGCCGCTGCCTTATTGACGGCAGGTCTTCCTGAGAGTATATCGTCTTCATCCGCAGGGGCGGCCACTGGCTGCCCCTTTATCGTGTCAAGTGCGGGGGACAAGTTGGCTTGATGTCACGGCCGAGAAAGGAGTCGAAATGGTAGCTCGCTTTGAGTTTACGATCGACGATCTAGTCGACACGCAACTTCGCCTCTTTAACCGTTCTCGGCACTACTATTTTGCTGCATGGCAGGGAGCGGGGTTGCTCGGCGCCTTGGCTGGGATCGCTATCTACGTCTTTGGCGAAGGTGAACTATGGGCTCGTGTCGGAATGGCCATCTTCGTCTTCGTATTAGTCGCCGGCTACTGCGTGAGGGAAAGCTCAAGAGGGCGGCGGATTCGTGCTGTGAAATGCTATCGGGAATTATTGGGAACAGATGGGCCCTTTATCTGCGAAGTTGAAATCCGCCCCGATTGCCTGATCACAAGACAATTGGAGTGCGAGATGAAGCATTCATGGACCGCCGTCAAGGAAATCAAAGATTCGGAGGACTGTATCGAGTTTCTAATCCATGCGGGGTGGCATACTGTCGTACGAAATCGAGCGTTCGCGACCGAAGAGATGCGTCGCGCCTATCTCCAAATGGCTCGGGAATTCTGGGAGAGGGCCTGTCACGGGAATTCCTAGTACGGCTGCAGGCTTTGTCTTACCCTACTGTACAGTGCACGTGCCATGAGATTGGCATGAAGCCAGTTCAGGGAGGAGCGTCTTTTCAATCCAGGGATCTTCGCGTATTACCTCGCCGCCAAGCCCTTCCGCTCCCCTTCGACTCTCTATTCTGCAATTGAGTCGCACTACGCGCCGAATTGGTTCAGGTGGTGGGTAAAGTGCGCGACGTGAAACTTGCGCCAGGACTTGGCTGACAATTCTCCGAAGAACGGGTGGATTCGCGACGCGAGATTACCGGACTCGGCTTGCGACAGATACTCGTCGAGCGTCTTCTTGAGCGATTCGAGGTCGCCATCCCGCAGCACCACCGGTCCTTTGCTGCCAACGCGTCGCGGGATGCGCACGTTGTGCGGGATGGCGACGATCTGATTGATGATGAGCGTCCGAAAGATCGTGCGCGTCTTCCAGTTGCCTTTGAAGAGCATATCGGGACCTTCGCCCATGGTATAGCGCACGACATCGGTCAGATGACCGAGAATCTGCGGTAGTGTGGAAGTACCCCACTTGGGTTTGGTGTCGAGGGAAAGCGCGGACAGGCGTTGGATAATCTCGTCTGCGTACTGCCGGGTCATCATGCGCGGCATGGCGGTAGCCTCCGAATTGAGTGGACAGCCCATTCAGACTACGAGACTGCAGGACGGCTGAGTATATATCAGCGCGATTGCGCGGCGTTACCGGGGTTCTCCGAATACGGCTTGCCAGGAAACGCGGAGGTTAGCGCGTTGCCATGCGCTGAGGTAATTGCGACTATGCGG